>DASRZO010000427.1:0-7011 GCA_035686405.1 Pseudomonadales bacterium
TCTCCCTTCGGTCGGAGCCCGCCATGTCCATTCGCGAAACCAACCTCGCCGTCTACGGCAACCGCTTCGACGCGTACACGGAGTTGCGTCTGCAACGGAACTCGAGCACGCAGATCACGCTGTTGAACGGCGACGTCGTCGCGAACACGAAAACCTCGGATGGCGGCGTGTCGGCGCGCGTGTTCAAAGACGGCGTGTGGGGTTTCGCGTCGCGGCCGCAAACCGACGACGACGCGGTGCTCGCGACCGTCGACGAAGCGACGCGCAACGCGATGTTGCTCGCGAAGCACGCGGCGCGACCGGAGATCGTTCTGCCGCGCGCGAAGACATTCAAAGAAAGCGACTTCGCGACGAAGAAGCCGCGCCTTTCGCAACAACAGGCGATCGAGTTTCTACGCGCGCTCGATGCGCACATCGCAGCGACGTATCCCGATTTGAAATCGCGCAGCGTGACGCGGCTCGACCTGGACATGGAGAAACGTCTCTATACGGCCGACGCATCGGAGGGTTATTCGAACACGACGCGGTCGCTGATCCAGGTGCGGCTGACGAGCACGAACGACGCCGGCGCGCCGGTCGAATACAGCAACGTATTCGGCGGCCGCGGCCAATTCGAAGACGTGTTCGGCGACCCCGCGGCGCTCTTCCCGCAAGTCGCCGAGATCTACCGGCATCTCTCCAACAAGCGCCACGCGGTCGCACCGCGCGCCGGCGTGCACGACGTCGTGCTCGATTCCGATCTCGCCGGCATCCTCGCGCACGAAGCGATCGGTCATACCACCGAAGCCGACATCGTGCAGGAAGGTTCGGTCGCCGCCGACTACATCGGCAAGCTCGTCGCGAGCCCGCTGATCACGCTCGTCGATTTCGCGAACACGTATCGCGGCGAAACCTGTCCCGTGCCGGTGTACGTCGACGACGAAGGCGTCGAGAGCAAGGACACGGTGCTGATCGAGAAGGGAATCCTGAAGAACTTCATGCACAACAAGGAGAGTTCGGCGTTGTTCGGCGTAGCACCGACCGGCAACGCGCGCGCGTACACGTTCGCCGACGAGCCGCTGATCCGCATGCGCAACACCGCCATCCTGCCGGGCACCGACAAGCTCGACGCGATGATCGGCAGCATCGAGGACGGCTACTACTTGCTGCGGCCGTCGAACGGCCAAGCGGATTCGACGTCGGAATTCATGTTCGGCGTCACGCTCGGCTACGAAATCAAGAACGGCAAACTCGGCCGCGCGATCACCGACACGACGATCTCCGGTGTCGCGTTCGATCTATTGAAGTCGGTGACGATGGTGTCCGACGAAATGAGTTGGACGTGCGCCGGCATGTGCGGCAAGAAGACGCTGATCCCCGTCGGCATGGGCGGACCGTCGGTCAAATGCCGCGTGCACCTCGGAGGCGTGTGACGTGGCGATCGATCGCGATCTCGCGGAGCGCAGTCTCGCGGCGCTGACCCGGCGCGGCTTTCACAAAGCGCGCGTGCGCCTCACCAGCTCCGATCAGCACGAACTGCAGGCCGAGTTCGGCCACACGAATCTGTTGCGCACGACACACAACACCGAGCTCTCGCTGCTCGGCATCGTCGACGACAAACAAGGGAGCCTGACGCTCAACAATGCGACCCGCGACGGACTCGCCGACGCGGTCGACAACTTGTGGGCGGTTGCGACCGGATCGCGCGCCGATCCCGCCAACGATATTGCACCGTCGCAACCGAAGCGCGTCTTCGCCGCGGGACCCGAAGCGCCCGACCTCGACAAGATGTACGAACGCGTCGCAGAGGCGCTGGACCATGCGAAGACCCACTATCCGACGTTGAAGATGGGTTCGACCGCGGTCTCGTATTCGTCGCGCCGCTCGCTCTATCTCAACTCGAACGGCGTCGACTTCGATTCGACGCGGCGCGTCTACCACGCGAGCATGATGTTCACCGCGCGCGAAGGCACCGCGGTGTCGTCGTTCAATTACACCGGCGCCACGCTCGCGAATCTCGATACGCCGCTCGCGTCGCTCGCCACGGCGGATACGCTGATGCGGCAAACGACCGAACAAGTGCGCACGCGCAAGGTGCCGGCAAAATTCACCGGCGACATGATCGTCACGCCGGACTGCCTCGACAATTTCCTCGGCTTCTTGATCGGCAACGTCGGCAACCAGCCGATGATCTCCGGCACGTCGCTGTACAAAGAGAGCCTCGGCAAGCGCGTCGCCGATCCATTACTGACGCTGCATTCGCGCCCGCGCGATCTCGTTGGCGGCTACTTCGTCACGGGCGACGGCTTCGAGGCGCAGAACGCGACGGTCGTCGAAGGCGGCGTGTTGAAGACGTTCTTGCTCGATCAATACGGCGCGCGCAAGACCGGGCTCGCGCGCGCGGTCACCGGCGGCGGCGCCTGGGTCGTCGACGCGGGTACCAAGTCGCTCGAAGACATGATTGCCGACGTGCGCGCCGGCATCGTGATCACACGCTTCTCCGGCGGCCGGCCGAACGACAAGGGCGACTTCTCCGGCATCGCGAAGAACAGCTACTACGTCGAGAACGGTGCGATCGCGTACCCGATTTCGGAAACCATGGTCAGCGGTAACATGGCGAGCCTGCTGACGAACATCGTCGCGGTCTCGAAGGAGCGCGCCGACTACGGTTCCGGCGTGTTCCCGTGGGTGCGCGTCGGCGAGATCGGCATCTCCTGATCGCGGCGCGAACCCGCGCGCGTGGGCGCCGCCTCGATCGGCGCAGCGGCGCGTTCCGTGCGCGTCGGCGCGACCTGGGTTCGATACCACCCAATCAGGGCAGAGCGGTCTGCAGCGCCGTGGCGACGTCCTGCGCGAAGGCGGCCAGCGTTTGATTCAACGCTTTCACGATGTCGCCGTACTCGCCGGCCTTCGCCGCTTGCGCCGTGTAACGCGACGTCTTCAGCGGAACGACGACCGCACCGTTGTCGCCGACGCACTCCCATTGCACGACGAGCACCGCGGTTCCGGCGGCGTCGGTATCCCATTGCGCGATCGTGCCGAGCACTCGAAACGGCGCGTCGGCGTGGCCGGTCGACGGAAAGGCCACGACGACCGCCTTCGTCAGCTGCCGGTCGACGTCGCGCGCGAGCCAGGGCACCAGCGCGACCTGCGGCGGCTCCGCCCAACGGTCGAACTCCGCCACCTTCAGCTTTTGATCTGCGTCCCTGACGACGATCTGAGGGCGCTGCAGATACGCGGCGACACTGAACGGACCGAACAGCACGACGGTGCTGCCGGTCTTCGTGGCCGACGTCGCGGCCGGCTCGGAGAGCGTATAGAAGTGGGCCGGCGGCGAGGTACTGCAGCCGCACAACGCGATGAGCACGACGATCGCGACGACCACGCAGCGCGGCATGACGTTCTCCGTTTTCATTTCTGCTTGCCCCGCAGCAACGCTTCGGGATGCTCATCCAGATACTGCAACAGCGAGGTCGCCGCGTTGGACATCGATTGCACGTCCTGCAACGTGCTTCTGACCTGGACCGACAACGCGGAGTCGTCCTTCAAGTGTCCGGACACGGACTGCAGCGTCTGTTCGGTCGCCTTCAGCGTCGCGTCGAGACGACGCACCGTCGGCAACAGATCGGTCATCAACGGATCGACCTGCCGATCGACGTGCTGAACGAGCGCGCGCGCGTCCTTCGTCGCGCCCTGCAGATCGCTCAACGTGCGCTGCAGCGAATTCGTCAGCTGCGGCAACTCGTTGTTCGCCAAGCGGTTGCCGCCGGCCAACATGTTGCGCAGATCGGGCGAGTTCGCGATTTCGTTCATGCCGGACAGGATGCCTTGGATGTCGGCTGCGACTTTGTCGACGTCGACGTCTTCCGACAATTTGGCAAAGAAGCTCTGCACGCGCGCGAGCACCTGTTGGACATTGTTGGGGACCGTCGGAACCTCCTGCGGTCCTCCCTTCTGCCAAGCCCGGAATATCGGCGGGCTATCGGGTTCGAAGTCGAGCTCGACGAGCAATTGCCCGGTGACGTAGCTCTCCGTCGCGAGCTTCGCGCGGATGCCGGCGTCGACATATTGTTGCGGCGACATCCGTAAGCGCGATTCCTGACTCAGTTGGGCGCCGTTCGAGAACAGTTCGAAGCTGCTCGGCAGGATCTCCATCGTCACTTGCACCAACATCTTCATCGAATGGTCCGCGGCCAATTCGCCTTGCAGACGTATGTCCTTCACGTAGCCGATGCGCACGCCGTTCATCACGACGCTCGAGCCTTCGCGCAGGCCTTGCACGGAATCGGGGAAGTACGCCACCAGCGTGCGCTTCGCCGCAAACAGTGCGGCACCGCCGAACAGCAGGACGGCCACGACCACCAGCGCCACGGCGCCGAGGACGAACGAACCGATCAGCGTGGGATTCGAAGGTTTGCTCATACGCTGGTCGCCGGTTCGGCGACGCCTCGCAGCAGAAAATTGCGTACGACGAAGTTCGGACAATGGTCGCGCAGTTCTTTCGGATCACCGGTCGCGAGCTGCGTCTTCGTCACCGGATCGAGGAACACCGCGTTATTGCCGATCGAAAAGATACTCGCGAGTTCGTGCGTGACGATCACGACCGTCGTGCCGAGGCTGTCGCGCAGCTCGAGAATCAAATCGTCGAGCAGCTTCGCGCTGATCGGATCGAGGCCCGCGGACGGTTCGTCGAAGAACAGGATGTCGGGATCCATCGCCATCGCGCGCGCGAGACCGGCGCGCTTCTTCATGCCGCCGGAGATCTCGCTCGGATAGAAGTCCTCGAATCCTGCGAGGCCGACCAACGCGAGCTTGTACGCGCAGAGCTCGGCGATCTCGGCGTCGGGCAATTTCGTGTACTGCTTCAGCGGCAACGCGACGTTCTCCGCGAGTGTCATGCCGCTCCACAACGCGCCCGACTGAAACAGCGTGCCGAACTTGCGCTTCATCTCTTCCTGACGAGCGATCTCGGCCGCCCAGAAACCCTCGCCTTCGTAGTTGACGTCGCCCACCGCCGGCGATTTCAGACCGATCATCACTTTCAGCAGCGTACTCTTACCGCAGCCGCTGCCGCCCATGATGATGAAGATGTCGCCGCGGCGGACCGTGAAGTTCAAGTTCTTCTGAATGACGAAGTCGCCGTACGACATCGTCAGGTCGCGAACCTCGACGTGCGCCTCTGCGTTGCCGACCTGCTGGCTCATCAGATACCCAGATTGATGAAGATGATCGTCAGCAACGATGCGCTGACGACGATCAAAACGATACCCATCACCACCGCGCGCGTCGTCGCTTGTCCGACCGCCATCGCGCTGGTACCGCAGGCGATGCCCTGCTGGCAGCCGGCCAGCGCGACGAGCGCACCGAATACGACGCACATCAATAGCCCGGTGAACAAGTCGCCGAGTTTGACGGCGCTGATCGTCTGCTGGACGTATTGCTGGAAGCTCGCGTCGATCATCGCCAGGCCGACGATGGCGCCGCCGATGATGCCCATCAGGCTCGCGTACATCGTCAGCGCCGGAATCATCAGCACGAGAGCGAGCATGCGCGGCGTGACGAGAAAGTCGATCGGATTGATGCCGAGCGTCGTCAGCGCGTCGATCTCCTCGTTGACCTTCATGGTGCCGATCTCCGCCGCATACGCGGCGCCGGTGCGCCCGGCCATGATGATCGCGGTCATGATCGGCGCCATTTCGCGGATCATCGCGACGGCGACGAGATTGGCCGTGTAGATGCCGGCACCGAACGCGCGCAGCTGCGTCACGCCGACGAACGCGAAGATCATCCCGATCAACACGCTGATGAGACTGACGATCGGCAGCGCATTGGCGCCCGCTTCCTCGATGTGTTGCAACACATCGGACTTCAGATACTTGGCGCGACCGGTCGCGAAACGACCGATCGACAGCGTCGCCTCACCGACGAACGTCACGAAATCGATACCGCTCTGCCACGCCGCTTGCGCACCTTCCCCGACCATTTGCACGAACGGCGTTTTGCGCTGCGTGCGCGCCGCGCCTTCACGGGGTTTGACGGCGAACGCGAGCGCAATCAGGCGTCGAGCCCCTTCCGGCAGCCCGCCATCGTCGAATCGAATCGAGTGTGCTTGTGCATCGCGATAGAGGTCGATCAAACGCGTCACCAGTCCGCTGTCCCACCGGCCGAGCGCGGACGTGTCGAAACGAACGGCGCGCGGGCTCGGCGTCTGCGTGAACCGTCGCCGGACGTCGTCGATCGTCGGCAGCGAGCCCCTCACCAGCCAGTCGCCGCCGAAGGCGAGGCACACGCCGTCGTCCGCCGATTCGACGCGCAACGACGCCGCGACGGCCCCCTCAGTCGCACTGTCGGCGGTCGTCATTCGAGAGGCTCGCTGCATCGGCGCGGCATGGGCGGCGTCATCGCGGCGTTCGATCGTCGCAGCTCATCGCTCAAGGGTTCGGGATCACGCCGTTCGGTGTGACTTTGTCGATGGCTTCGGGCAGCAGCTGCGCGAGCCGCTTTACGAGCTCCGGTACCGTGAGTCCCGCCTTCGCCGCGAGTGCCTGCAGCTGCGCGGAACCGAGCACCTGGTGCAGCTGGTCGGGCGAGACCGGCTGATTGGCGCCGGTGCCGACCCATGACTTGACGGTTTCGCCGAAGCCTTGCTTCTCGAACTGATCCACGACGCCTTGCACCCCGCCGTGCTGTTCGATGACGTTGTTCAGCACGGAAACCATCGTTGCGCCGACCACGCCGCCGAGAACCCCATCGAAGATACCCATCGGTTTCTCCATTAGACCACCGCCTTAGCGATTGTGATCTTGCCCGAACCGAACCGCCACGCTCGGCAATGGCACGTCTTACCGAACGCCCCGATCGGTCCAGGGCTGCGCCGCCGTGAGCGCGGCGACGCGGCGCCGCCACAGCCGATTCGAACGGTTTGCTAGAGGCGCGTCGCCGTCAGCTGCACGTCTGCGTGCGCCCACGCGGTCTTGAAGCGTGCATCGACGGCATTCGCCTCGTCGTTCTTGCCCTGCGCACGTAGTGCTG
>DASRZO010000428.1:0-4339 GCA_035686405.1 Pseudomonadales bacterium
GAACTACCGCCGCCGCGCTCGAACTCGAGCAGGTACTTCGTCACGGACCAGCCCTTGTGCTCTTCGCCGACGATTTGGCTGCGCGGCACGCGCACGTCGTCGAAGAACACTTGGCTCTGCTCGTAGTCGCCGGAGAAGAACCGGATCGGTCGGGTCGTGACGCCCGGCGCCTTCATGTCGAGCAACAGGAACGAGATGCCCATCTGCGGCCGCTCGAACGTGCCGGTGCGGACGAGGCAGAACATCTTGTTCGCGTAGTGCGCGTGCGTCGTCCAGATCTTCGTGCCGTTGACGATGTAGTCGTCGCCGTCGGCCACGGCGCTCGTCTTCAGGCTCGCGAGGTCGGAACCCGATTGCGGCTCCGAATAGCCTTGGCACCAGAAATCGTCGCCCCTCAGCATTCTCGGCAGATAGTAGTCGCGCTGCGCTTGCGTGCCGCAGCCGAGCAGGGCGGGGCCGAGCATCGACAACCCCATCGGCGACACCGGCGGCGGATTCGCGCGCGCGCGTTCGCAGTTGAAGATGTAGCGCTGCGTCAGCGACCAGCCGGTACCGCCGTATTCGACCGGCCAACTCGGTACGAGCCAGCCTTTGTCGAGCAGAATGCGCTGCCACTTCATCGCGAGGTCGTACTCGCAGTAGACGCTCGTCATGAAACGACGCGCGGCGCGCAGCTCGTCGGTCAGCGCGGCGTCGAAGAATTCGCGCACTTCGGCGCGGAAGCGATCGTTCGCGGCGGTGAAGGCGAGTTCCATCTCAGGCGCGCGTCCATTGCAGCAGCGTGTACTTCGGCTCGGCGTCGTCGTGGTGTTCGAATGCGCCTTTCACCCGCGCGCCGATCGCAACCGGCGCGCGCGGATCGCCGAGCAAGTTGCCGACCAGGCGCACGTCGTCGGCGTGCGGCAGCTCGACCAGCACGACGAGATACGGCCCTTGCTCCTTCAGCGCCGGATGCACCGGATGCCAGACGCGTTCGTAGCTGTAGATGACGCCGTCGGCGCGCGTCTCTTCGTAGCGCATGTCGAACGAGAGGCAACGGTGGCAGATCCACTCCGGCCCCCATTGCCACTTGCCGCATCCCCCGCATCGTTGCAGCAGCAGCTTTTCTTCGTTCAAACCGTTCCAGAACGGTGCGTCCAGACCGTCGGGCGAGGCGACGGGGCCGGCGAGACCGGGTTTCAAATACGGTGGGTTCACAGCGTCGCCTCCGCGCCGAAGATGCAGGCGCTGACCGGCGTCACCATCGGCCCCGAGATCACCATCGACACTTCTGCGCCCCTCACTTGGCTCGTCGAGCGGCCCCAGATTTGCCGTACGGCTTCGATGTTGAGTCCGAGCCCGTGCATGTAGCATTCCGCCAAATTGCCGCCGCTGGTGTTCAGCGGCAGCGTGCCGTCCGGCGCGCGCAGGTTCGCAGGCTGGAAGAAGTCGTTGCATTCGTCGGGTTTGCAGAAGCCGTGCTCGACGATGCTCATCAGCACGCCGCCGGTGAAATTCTCGTAGCTCTGCAATACGTCGACGTCGGACGGTTTCACCTTTGCCATGTCGTACAGCCGCGGCGCGAGCGTCTTGAACGTCGATGTCGCGTAGTCCGGCGTGTTGTGCACGGGCGCGGCGGCACGGTAGTGGCTGCCGGCGACGGCGCCGAGCAGATAACACGGCGGGTGATCGAAGTCCTTTGCGCGTTCGGCGCTCACGAGCACCATCGCCGCGGCGCCGTCGTTCTCGAGACAGCAGTCGTACAGGTGGAACGGCTCGACGATCCAACGCGACGCATCGTACGTCGCTGCGTCCAGCGGCCGGCCGTGCATCACCGCGCGCGGATTGTTTTGCGCATGCGCGTAGCTCGCGAGCGAGATCGCTCTGAGCGCGCTCTGCTCGACGCGGTGGTCGTGCATGAAGCGGTTCACCTTCATCGCGAACATCTGCGCCGGCGACATCAGCCCGTACGGAATCGTGTGCGCGAACTCGCCGGAGATGCGGCTCGCGCGCGGGCCTTGGCCGAAACGGCCGAACTGGCCTTGCGCGAGCGCGCGGAAGACGACCACGCATTCGGCTTGTCCGGTCGCGATCGCTGCGGCCCCGTTCGCGACGGCGCCGGAACCGCCGCCGCCACCGCCGCCCCATTGCATGCTCGCGTGGCGCAGATCCTTGATGCCGAGCGCCGCGGCGAGCCGCGATGCGTCGCTGCGGTCGTTCGAGAACGATGCGAAACCGTCGACGTCTTTCGGCGAGATACCGGCGCTCTTGCACGCTTCGACGATCGCCGCGAGCGCGAGTTTGAATTCGGCGTCCGGCGATTGGCCGCGTTTGTAATACGGCGTCTCACCGACGCCGACGACGGCCACTCGGCCGCGCAGAGTCCGCTCGCTCATCGGCGCGCGGCCGCGGCGGCGTCCGGGAATTTCCGATAGCGCTCCGGAATGTCGAACTTGAAGATGCGCGCCGCGTTCAGGCCGAGGATCTTTGCGCGCTCGCCATCGGTGAGTTTTCCCATCGTGCGCTCGATCGCGGCGGCCGAATGCGGCCACGTGCCTTCGTGGTGCGGGTAGTCGTTCGCCCACAGGAAATTGTCGACGAGGCCGTGCTCGCGGGCGAGATCGAGCCCCGGCGGATCTTCACCGAAGCTCGCAAACCCTCGCGCCTTGAAGTACTCGCTGGGAAGCATCTTCAGCTTCGGGCGGACCCACATGTGATGCTTGCGGTATGCCTCGTCCATCGCGGTCAGCGCCCACGGCACCCAGCCGATGCCGGCCTCGATGCTGCCGAACGACAGTCTCGGAAACCGTTCGACCACCCCGGATGCGCACAGGTTGACGATCGGTTCCATCGTCGGCGCGAGCGAATGCACGGCGTAGTTGATCACGGCACCGCCGTTGCCGCGCGACGTGCGCGGATCGCGGCCGGTCGAGACGTGGAAAGTGATCGGCAGATCGGCGTCTTGGATCGCCGCCCACAACGGATCGAATTCCGGCAGGTTGTAGTTCAGTGCTTCGTGATCGGGCGCGCCCCACACCGGCTTGCACGGCAACGACAACCCTTTGAAGCCGAGCTTCGCGGTGCGCTCGACTTCGGCGATCGCGCCGTCGATGTCGCCGGCCGCGATGCATGCCATCGGCGCGAGCTTGTGGTTGTACGGGCCGAACACGTCCCACGCCCATTCGTTGTAGGCGCGGCACATTGCCTGGCTGAACTTCGCATCCGGCGTCGCCCACATCGCGAGGCCCTTGTTCGGAAATAGGATCTCGCAGTCGACGCCGTCGGCGGTGAGATCGGCGATGCGCTCCTCGGGCGTCTTGCCCGATTGATTGCGCAGCTTGTCTTCGCCGTCGAACGGGATGTCGCGGATGCGGATCGGCCGAAAGCCCTCGGTCTTCTGGAATTTCTGGCCGTCGGGCTGCACGCTGACGCCGGGTAGGCGGCCGTGCAGTTCCTTCGGCATCCGCGTCACCCACAAATCGTTCGGTTCCTGCACGTGGCAGTCGGCCGACACGATGAAGAATTTGTTCGGATCGTGCGCGCGCGCCGTGCGCGGCCAGCCGGCGACGCCGGGACTTTCCTGCCGCCACGCATTGTTCCGATCGACGATGGCTTCACTCATGACTGACTCCCTCGAATGATCGGTCGATGCTACTTCTATTGCCGCGGTTTTCCGAGGCCGCGATTCAGGCTGCCCGGTCGCGCGCCGTCGCCAGCTCCACTCGCTCGCTGACCGACGTCGACGGGGAGAGGGACCCAGTACGGATGTGTGATGGCCGACTCGGCACTCGATCCAGTGCCGCTGGCGAGACGCAGCGACGGGCGAGACGGCCCCGGGTAATTGTTGTGCCGGACTCTGAGCGCCATGGATGGCGCGACGAAGCCTACAGGGAAGTATTTACGGCGTGTCCGGCGCAACAATTACCCGGGGCCGTCTCGTTCGTCGCGTCGCTCGAGCGAGATACACCGTGCCCGAGCGTCAATCGCCCGTGAACGTCGGCTTCTCTCCGCTGCGATACGCCGCCGCCGCGGCGCGCCGGTCCTCGAACGATTGCGCGAATAGATTCTGATCGGCGTCCATGTGCATCAGCGCACGATCGAGGAAACCTTCGATCGAATTGATGCTGCGCTTGATCATCTGCACGGCCGCCGGCGGTTTGTTCGCATAGCGTTCGGCCCACGCATGGGCGCGGTCGAGCAACTCCGCACGCGGCACCAAATCGTCGAGCGCGCCCCATTGCAAAAGCGTTGGCGCGTGCACGCGTTCGCCGCCGGCGACGAGCCGTTTCGCGCGCGCCGCGCCGACGAGCCGCGTGGCGAGCGGCAGGCTCTGCCACATCAGGTTCAAGCCGATGTCGAT
>DASRZO010000429.1:0-2915 GCA_035686405.1 Pseudomonadales bacterium
GACCAGGCCTCAAACAACGGCGTTGAAGTTCGTTGAAGTGCACAGCGGAATGCCGCATCTCGACCACTCGCCGATCAACGGCGTCGAGAAGGTGGCGTTGATGCAGCCGAAGCGCACCTCGGATCCGAACTACGGCGCGAAGCGGAACGCACAATCCTGTTGAACGCCGTCCGACTGCTTGACAAGATCGGCCGGCAATCGCGACATCTCGTTCCACGCCGTCGGCGTCGCGACGGACGCGCCTTCAGGACGAAGCAAACCTCCGCCGAATCGGCACCTGCTCTTCGAGGTCGCAATGAAAATAGTCGTCATCGTCGCCGCTACCTGCTTCGTTCTCGTCTGCGCCGCGGCGCGCGCCGGCGAAATTCCCGCGACGCAATCAGGCTTCTTCTTTTGCCAATCGATCGGCGACGCCGCGGTACCGCTATACGTCAGCGACGTCTTCGAGGGGAATTTCTCCAGGAACGACGCGGCGCGCGCGTTCGAGCGCGAGCTGTCCACGAAATACGGCGTCACCAGGAACGCCTCGTGCTCGATGGCGTACGAAGGTCCCGGCATCGCGGAGAAGTTGAACGCCGACCACCAACGTTGGTATCAGCAGATCCGCACCTCTGGCGCACAAGTGATCGAGACGCATTGGGTGTTCGAGCCGACGCACGTGCGGGTCGCGTATCTGTGCTTCGCCGGCGCGCAGCACGTGAAGGCCGGCGCACGCGCCGCGTCGTACCTCTCCGCCGATCCGATCGAGGTGGCGGTCTCCGAGCAGGACAAGCTCAGCCTCGCGTGGGACGCGTACGTCACCGGCCTGCATCCCGGCTGGTTCTTCCCGGCGAAAGGTTGCCAGGCGTTGCCGGACGATGCGACGAAGCGCCGCGAGGTGATCGATTCGTACGCCGTGCAGTGGAAATCGCAGAATGCCGAGATGGTCCGCGTGAATTGGACGTACTCACCGGTGCAGGCGTCCGCCGCCGATACCGCCCCATCGGTGTTCTGTCAGGCGCTGCGCAGCGACAACAAGTTCTGGTACGTCACACCGGTGTTCGCGGCGGCCACTGCGGCCGACGGCACCGCGGCGATGAACGCCTGGCGCACCTATCTGAAAGGCATCAAGGATCCGGACGGCTTGGTCGTCGCCGACAGCTATCTCGCGGGCTGCGACGGCCCCGGGCCGGCGACTGCGATGACGCATCAGCGCGCCGCGCGCAACGAACAGATCAACGACGGCGGCGGCCGCGTCTTCGACGTGAAGTGGACGTATGGCGGCGCAACGAGCGCTGTGTCGACCGCAGCGGCGACCGCGGCCGCATCGTCGCAACCGTCAGCGTCCGTGCCGACGGCTGCGACGAGCGCCGCTGCGCAAACCTATCAGTGCTACATGGCCTCGTTCGGCGGCAACTACATGACACCGGCGTTCACGAGCATGAAAGGTACCCAAGCGATCAACGCCGACTGGCAGGCTCACGTCAAACAAGCGCATCCCGTACAAGGCGTCGTCCGCAGCGCGTGCTCGCCGACGACGCCGCAAGCCGCTGCGGCGCAGTTGAAGCAGCTCGGCTTCACCCACGAAGACTGGAGCGATTGACGCAGCCCGCGCCTGGCATACGACCGTCCGAACGAAGTCGTCGCGCCGCACGGCTCGACCGTACCCAACGACCGCGCTAAACGGTCGCATTAAGCTGCGTCGTGCAGCGTGCCGCGCAGCGTGTCGCGCACCGTCGCCCGAATGTACGTGCGCTCGACCGCATGCCGCCGCGACAGAATCGCGCGCAGCTGGGCCGTTGCTTCGACCACCGGCGTATCGGCGACGAACCGCACCGGTTCGAGCACGTGCACGCCGGCCGCACCGCGGCGCGCGTGCAGCGCGCCCTTCGGCCGAATGCCGCGCAATCCCGACAGATACACCGGAACCACCGGCACGTCCGCGGCGAGCGCCAGCAGCGCCGGTCCCTGCTTGAACGGTCCGAGTTCGTCGTCGGTCGCGCGCGTGCCCTCCGGGAACAGACACACGTTGCAACCTTGCTGCAACAACCAACGCGCGTAGTCGAGCGATTTCGCGCCGCCGCCGCGAACGACCGGGAAGTTCCCGAGCACGATCGATTGGTACAGCGGATTCAACTCGAGCTTCTTGCGACCGCGTACGAACCAGCGATCCGCGGCTGCACCGAAATACAAATTGTCGCGAATGCGCGGCGGCATCGCTTCGGCAAGCACCAGCGTGTCCATGTGGCTCTGGTGATTCGCGATGAAGATCGCCGGGCCGCGCAACGACGCGATGCGTCCCAGTCCGGTGACGACGAACGGGGCGCAATACCCCTTCACCCAACGTGTGTACGTGCGGTGCCGCAGCGCGCGGCGAATCAATCGCGCACCGGCGCTGATCTGCCAGCGATGCGGCCCGGCGTACGGCGCGGCCGTGGCGACGTTCGAAAGCGGAAACTCGGCGGTCTGCAAGCGCATCTTTCGTACCTCTTCGATGCCATGGGGTGATCTTGCGACCGGCGCCGAGCGCGAACGTTCGAACGCAGCGTCGAGGGATCGGCGTGTCGGATCGTCCGCCGCTGCATCGACTCGCGGTGCCGATACGCGAGCCGCGCGGGCTTCGGCCGCAATCTGCCAACGACTCGACGATGGCGCTCGGACGAATCTGGCCGAACCGCACTCCGAACGCGGCGAGTGACCGAGTCATTTCGCACCGCAACGCTTCGTATCGCGCGATGAAATCGACGCGATACACGTTGCGCCGTTTCGGCGCACGCGCGCCCGCCGTCGCGCTATGCTTACCGCAACGTGCAATCAGCGCGCGGGTGCGAGGTTCCGATGGCGGCGACACCGAATGCAGCAACCGATCCGCCGACGTACTGTCGGGCGCACATGAACTACGTCGCCCGCTCGGGCATCGCGGGCGCGACCGAATC
>DASRZO010000430.1:0-2470 GCA_035686405.1 Pseudomonadales bacterium
GGGAAGTTCGCTAACGCTTCTGCAGAGGGGTGAAAACCGAGGCGCTTCCCCAGCGCTTCGAGCACGCCCTCGAGGACTTTCCGATAGGGCCTGTACGGTCCGGCCTGCAGCTTCGCCTCCGTCTTGCCGTAGAAGTCCAGCAGGAAGCTCGGCACCGCGTGCGCGTCGTGTGACTCGAGCAGCGGCTGGATGTAGTTCATCAAGCCGGTTTCCCAGTCGATCATCGTGCCGTAGCAATCGAACGTCAGTGCGTCGTAGCGGTCGCCGTCGATCTTGGTCGTCATGGGTTCGTCGTATCCCTCAGCGTTCCGTTTGAATTCGATCCGTGATCAAACCGAAGAACGAGTGATCGTTCGCGTGGGCGAACAACCAGCCCAAGTGGGTGGCGCACTCTTCGCATTGAGCGATCCGCCAACGGTAGTTCGGAAACCACGTATCGGCGGCGTACGGCGGGCCGGTCACGGTGCAGCCCAGCGCCTCACGATAGCAGCCCAGGTGATACCGGTAACCATGCGGATTCGTGAAGTCGTGATCGTGGCTGCCGCCGACCTCGATCCGATGGTCGATGTGGCTGATCACGTGCGAACACGTCGCGCAGTACACGTAGCCCTTCTTCGCGTGCGTCTCCTGATCGACGATCGCTTTGAGCTTCGGGTCGAGCGTGACTTGACCGGGTTTGTCGACGACGTCGATCATCGCGTTGGCGAACCTCGAGGACGTGCGATTGCAGGCATTTTCGTCGATCTACGAGAAGGCTGCCGCGCGCAAAGGCGGCGCAGCCGAACTCGAAGCGTTATTACCAAAACCGAAAACCGCCGCGCAACTCAAAAAGGTCGGCGATGATCGGTACCTCGCAGAAATGACCAAGTGCGTCTTTCGGTCCGGGTTCGTCTGGCAGATCATCGAGCGCAAATGGCCGGGTTTCGAAGCCGCATTCGACCGCTTCGACACCGGTTCGTGCGCGATGTTGTCCGATGAAGATTTGGAACGCCTCGGCGCAGACGAGCGCATCGTGCGCAACGCGAAGAAGATCGCGTCGGTGCGCGCGAACGCGCAGTTCATCCGCGAAGTAAAGAGCGAACACGGCAGCTTCGGGAAGTTCCTCGCCGACTGGCCGGTCGACGACATCGTGGGTCTCTGGGACGAATTGAAGCGCCGCGGCGACCGGCTCGGCGGTGCGACCGGTGCCTTCTTTCTGCGATTCATGGGTAAGGACACGTTCATGCTGTCGCCGGACGTGGTGAAGGCGCTCGTGCGCGCGAAGGTCGTCGACAAGGCGCCGAGCAGCAAGAAGGCGCTCGCCGCGGTGCAAGCCGCGTTCAACGAATGGCGCGAGGAGAGCGGCCGGCCACTGTGCGCGATCTCGCGCACGCTGTCGTGCTCGATCGGCTGACATGACCGCCGACACGAAAGCCGACGTCGCCGGACTGCTCGCGGCCGGGCGCATCGTTCGCGCGGCGTTCGAGGCGATGAAGGCCGCCGCGCGGCCCGGCGTCACGACGGCCGAACTCGATGCGATCGGTGCCCGCGTGTTCGCCGAACGCGGCGCGCGCTCGGCGCCGCAGGCGATGTACGACTTTCCCGGCGCCACGTGCATCAGCGTCAACGAAGAAGCGGCGCACGGCATCCCGGGGCCGCGCCGGCTCGAACCCGGCGACATGATCAACATCGACGTCTCGGCGCAGTTCGGCGGCTACATCGCCGACATGGGCGAATCGTTCGTGCTCGAACCGGCCGCGCCGGAACGCGCGCGGATCTGCCGCGCCGTGCGATACGCGGTTGCCGAAGCGTTGAAACGGGTGCGCGCCGGCCGGTCGCTGAACGTCATCGGTCATACGGTGCAGCGCGTCGCCGACAAGTACGGCTATCGCATCATCGGCAATCTCGGCAGCCACGGCGTCGGCCGCGCGCTGCACGAAGAGCCGAGCTACGTGCCGATCGACAATCCGCGCGAGCGCCGCGTGCTGGAGCGCGGCATGGTGCTGACGATCGAGCCGTTCTTCACGACGGATGACGACGACGTGCACGAGACCGGCGACGGCTGGACGCTGACGTGCGGCGCCGGCGAGTTGGTCGCGCAGTTCGAGCAAACGCTGATCGTCACCGATCGTGCGCCGATCGTCGTGACGGCCTGAAGGTCGGCGCTGAGCAGCGGCGGTAGACGTGTTCCGCGTTCCGGCGTCGGTGCCTCGTTCGCGGGACACGCGGCAAGTACGTCCTTGTAGCTCCTCCTCGGCATCCATGCCTCGGAAGGTCCCGCAAACGAGGCACCGACGCCGGAACTCGAGTGCGGTGGCGCCGCCGCTTGACGAGACGGTCTCGCGCTTTCCTACATCAATTCCTTCAGCGGGACCTTCGGGTCGGCGAGCTTCGCGGGATCCGGCTTGGAACGCTTCTCGACCATCTGCCGGCACGCCATGAATTCGCGCGGGCTGTTGACCGCGTCGACCGCGACCAGCACGCCGTCTTT
>DASRZO010000431.1:0-2227 GCA_035686405.1 Pseudomonadales bacterium
ATCGCGAAACGCATCGAAGAAGGCATCCGCGACGTTCTGACGGCGCTCTCGTACTACCCGGGTCCGGTCGAATACATCCTGGAGACGTACGCGGAGGTCACCAAAGAAAATCGCTTGTACGACCTCTTGGTCGGCTATCTCGATCCGACCGACGATGTGCCCGAAGCGGCGCAGGTCGACCTGACGATGCAACAGGTCGAGAAAGACGAAGACGAAGAAGAAGAAGAGAAAGGTCCGGATCCGGTCGAGGCGAAGCGCCGCTTCAACATCCTGAAGCGCCAATTCGCCAAGACGAGCAAAACGCTCGCGAAAGGTCGTACCAGCGCGGCGGCGAAGAAGGATCTGGAACGTCTCGGCGAGGCGTTCTGCGTGTTCAAACTGGTGCCGCGCCATTTCGACGAGATCGTCGAGATGCCGCGCGAGGCGCTCGCCCGCGTGCGTCGTCAGGAGCGCGCGATCATGGTCGCGTGCGTGCGTCGCGCGAAGATGCCGCGCAAGGTGTTCCTGAAGGAATTCCAAGGCAACGAAACCAGCATCGCCTGGCTCAACAAACACGCGAAGGCGAAGAAGGACTACAGCGCCGCGCTCGAAGAGCAGCGTGACGAGATCGTGCGTGCACAGAAGAAACTCAAGGCGATCACGCAAGAGACGGGCTTGAGCGTCAGCGAGATCAAAGACATCAACCGGCGCATGTCGCTCGGCGAAGCGAAGGCGCGCCGTGCCAAGAAGGACATGGTCGAGGCCAACCTGCGCCTCGTGATCTCGATCGCGAAGAAGTACACGAACCGGGGCCTGCAGTTCCTCGACCTCATTCAGGAAGGCAACATCGGTTTGATGAAAGCCGTCGACAAGTTCGAATACCGCCGTGGCTACAAGTTTTCGACGTACGCGACATGGTGGATTCGTCAGGCGATCACGCGTTCGATCGCCGACCAAGCGCGCACGATTCGAATTCCGGTGCACATGATCGAAACGATCAACAAGCTGAACCGTGTCTCGCGCCAGATGCTGCAGGAAATGGGCCGCGAACCGACGCCGGAAGAGCTCGGCACGCGTATGGAGATGCCGGAAGACAAGGTGCGCCGCGTACTGAAGATCGCGAAGGAACCGATCTCGATGGAGACGCCGATCGGCGACGACGAAGACTCGCATTTGGGCGACTTCATCGAGGACGTGACGATCGGCTCGCCGATCGATCTCGCGACCGGCGAAGGCTTGCGCGAAGCCACGCGCGAAGTGCTGGCGGGTCTCACCGCGCGCGAAGCGAAAGTGCTGCGCATGCGGTTCGGCATCGACATGAACACCGACCACACGCTCGAAGAAGTCGGCAAGCAGTTCGACGTCACGCGCGAGCGTATACGTCAGATCGAAGCGAAGGCGTTACGCAAACTGCGTCACCCGAGCCGTTCCGAGCATTTGCGCAGCTTCCTCGACGAAGCGAACTGAACCGAGCGCTCTCGCTAACGGCATAGCGCTGCGGCTAGAGTCGCAAACGCCAAGGGTGGCCCGTCGATTCGATCGGGCCCATAGCTCAGTTGGTTAGAGCAGTCGACTCATAATCGATTGGTCCCAGGTTCGAGCCCTGGTGGGCCCACCACTCAACATGGCGACGACGAAGTTCGGCCGATTGCGCAGCACCGATTCCGTGACGATCGATCGCATCGTTGCGGGGCTCGTGGTCGCGTCGTTGGCGTCGATCTTCGTGCTGCCGTCGCAGAGCGCCGCGAGCTATCCGACCTATCTGCTGCCGATCGCAGTCGGCGCGCGGTATGGCGTCGCGCCTTTTGCGATCGGCGAGTCGCGCGCAGTCGCAACCGCGGCGGCGTTGCTGCTCGTGTACTTCTCGGCGTCGGTATGGTGGTCGAGCGAGTTCGTGTGGCGCGGCGCGTTCACGACGTACTCGCGGTGCGTGTTGATTGCAGGGTTCGTCGTGGGCGTCGCGATGTCGCTTGCGCATTCGGCATCGATGCTGAATTGGCTCACTCGCGGCGTGACGATCGCCGCCGCGCTGGCCGCGGTCGCCGCGTTGTTCGAATTTCAGGCTCACCCGACGTGGGACGGGCGCCTTGCCGGCCTCGGTCAACTGCGCAACAGCGTCGTTGCCGCGTTGACATTCGCCGCAGCGCTGCTGATCGCGCTCGACGTCGCGCTGAACGATACGCAGCGCTGGCGCATCGTCGCGGCTGTTTGTCTCGTCGCGGTCGGGGCGGCACTGTTCGCGACGGGT
>DASRZO010000432.1:0-6350 GCA_035686405.1 Pseudomonadales bacterium
TCCGCCGGTTCCCACGCGACGGTCCACGCGAGGTTCGACTCGATCGGATCGTTCGTGTCGTCCATGTCCTGGCCGTAGAGATTGAGACCGGCTTCGAGGCGCAACGTGTCGCGCGCGGCGAGACCGCATTGCGCAACGCCGCTTTTAACCAAGTCGGCCCACAGCTTGATGCCGTCGGCGGCCGGCAACATCACTTCGACGCCTTCCTCGCCCGTGTAGCCGGTGCGCGCGACCATCCACTCGCCGCGTTCCAGCATGTTGAACGGTTTCAGGTCGGCGGCGCCGCGGATGCCGGTCACTTGCTCGAACTTCGCGATCGCGTGCGGGCCTTGGATCGCGATCATCGCGAGGTCGGCGCGCTGGTCGATCTTCACGTCGTAGCCGTTGGCGTGCTGTTGGAACCAGCGCAGGCATTTCGCACGGGTCGCTGCGTTGACGACGGCGCGCCAGCCGTTCCCGCGGCGGTAGACGATCAGGTCGTCGACGATGCCGCCGCTGTCGTTGAGCAGCACGCCGTATTGCGCGCGGCCGGCCGCGTCGAGCTTGCCAGGGTCGTTCGCGGTGAGGTGGCGCAGATAGTCGAAGGCGCCGCTTCGATCGAGATCGATGATCGTCATGTGCGAGACGTCGAACATACCGGCGTCGTGGCGCACCGCGTTGTGCTCGACTATCTGCGAGCCGTAGTGCAGCGGCATTTCCCAGCCGCCGAAGTCGACCATGCGCGCGCCGGCGGCGACGTGGGTGTCGAAGAGTTGCGTGCGGGCGAGCGTCATCGGCGGTGGTTATCCGGAATGGAGGGCGAGCGCGAATTCTAGCGGCCGGCGGCGCCTCGATCGATTCGGATCTGAACGATCGGGCGACTCACAGTTGGATGATCGCCACATCGCACAACCCATCCTCGACCGTGAGGATAGCGACGGTACCGAGTTGACCCTTCGACCGGCCGGCGTGCAGGTTGGGGCTGCCGGGATTGACCAGCAGAACGCCGCGAAGCCACGACACTCGGTCCAGGTGGGTGTTGGCGGACACCACCACGTCGACCGGCGCGCCGAATTTCTCCGTCAACGCATCGGCGATGGGCCGATCACCCAACGACAGCGGTGGGTCCTCGGGCTTCATTTCGAAGCCTTTGCCGGAGAGGTCGAACGTGACGCCGATTCGGACACCGCCGGCCTCGATCACGCGGCTGTAGCCCGCAACCTGTTCGGCGTGGTCGCGGGCGAGCTGCTCACCCGACAATCGATCGTCCAACGCCGTCGTCACGGCGTACACAGGCGCGACCGCAGCGAGTCGATCGAGCAACGCCGGATGACCGATGTGTCCGCAATGGACGATCAGGTCCACGCCCTTGAAGGCATCGAGCGCTTGTTGAGGAAACCCACCCGGCTCTTTGACGTGGGTGTCCGATGTGAAGCCGATTCTTCGAGCATCGATTGTGTCCACCCGGACCGTTGATGCCGTCATCAGTCCCTCCATCGGTGTGGCACCGAAGGCCGCAACGCCGGGAGCATAGTCGCTCGGCCGATCCGCGCACAGCGACGCAATCGCGTGCATCTCGTCCGACGCGGGCAATGGTACGACTCGATCAGCGCGGCGGCGCGAAGATGCCGAAGCCCATCGCTTCTTTGATGAGTTGTCGTTTCAGCGGCGGTGCCGCGTTCAACACGTCGACGACGACGTTGCGCAGCCAATTGAGCGTCGGGTCTTGCAAGCGATACGCCGTCGCGAACGCGTCCATCGCCCGCACCATCACGTCGGCGCGCAAACGGCGGCGGCGCGCGAAGCCTTTCCACAATTCCGCGTCGCCGAGTTCGGCGCGCGGCACGCTCGACGCGACGCGCAGCACTTCGGCGAGATCTTCGAAACCGAGGTTCACGCCTTGCCCGGCGAGCGGATGCAGCACGCGGGCCGCATCGCCGACGAGCAACACGCGCGGCGCCGGCTGAAAGCTGTCGGCGACCAGCTGTTCGAGCGGGAAGCGGAAGCGTTTGTCGACGGCGCGGATTGCGCCGAAGCGATCGCCGGACGCTTGCCTGAGCTTGCGCGCGAACGCGGCATCGTCGAGCGCCATCAACGCATCGGCCGCGGCGTCGAGCTGCGAAAACACGATCGACGCGAAGTGTTTGCCGTCGCGCGACGGCAGCGGCAAGAACGCGAGCGGACCGTCGCGCATGAAGCGCTGCCACGCGACGCCGCCGTGGTCGCGTTCGATCTCGACGATCGTTGCGATCGCGGACTGACCCGTCGCGAAACGGCCGGCGTCGACGCCGAGCAAGTGGCGGATCGACGAGTTCGCGCCGTCGGCGGCGATGAGCAGCGTCGCCGTCACGTCGGTTGCGTTCGCGTCGCCGACATCGGCCGACGCGCCCGCCGCTTGGGATGCGCGACCGGTGGCGGAATGGGTCGTGCCGCTCGCCTGCACGAGCGCGCGCAGGCGAACGTGTTCCGACGCAGCATCGACGCGATCGATCGAACCGGTCACGACCGTCACGTTCGGCTCGTGCCGCAGACGACCCCACAGAGCCGCGATCGACGGGCTCACTTCGACGATCCAGCCGAGCTCGGCGCGGTCGACGTCGGATGCGTGGAATTCGATGAAGCGCGTGCCGCGTTCTTCGCAGACGTGCACGGCGGAGAACGGACACGGCGCAAACGCGCGCCACGCGCCGATCGCTTCGAGCAGCTCGACCGACGCCGGATTCAGCGCCACCGTGCGGATGTCGAAACCGAGCGTACCGCGGGTGACCGGCGGCTCGCCGCGGTCGATCAACGCGACGGAGAGATTGCGCTGCGCGAGCGCGAGCGCCGCGGCCGCGCCGATCAGGCCGCCGCCGGCGACGGCGACGTCGACGGTCAGCGTGGCCATCGGCCCGATCTCGTTCGGCAGGAAGTGTGTCGACTCATGTTCGTGATGGCGGTTCGCGGCTGCACCGCGCCGTTAGCTCGCCCACTGCGGCGCCGGTTTGATCTTGCTGCGCATCGTCGCTTCGACGTCTTTCACCGTTTTCGGCGCAGCGGCGGTCAACACCTCGTGGCCGCCGCGCGCGACCAGCACGTCGTCTTCGATGCGGATGCCGATGCCGCGGTATTTCACCGGTACCGAATCGTCGCTCGGCATGTAGAGGCCGGGTTCGATCGTCAGCACCATGCCGGGCTCGAGCGTGCGCCAGGCGTTCTCGACGCGATAGTCGCCGACGTCGTGCACGTCGAGGCCGAGCCAGTGCGAGCTCTTGTGCACGCAGAATTTCTTGTACGCCTCGCTCTCGATCAGCTCGTCGACGTCGCCCTTCATGATCTTCAAATCGACCAGCCCTTCGACCATCGTGCGCACCGCGGTTTCGTGCGGTGCGTTGAACGTGGCGCCGGGTTTGATCGTCGCGATCGCCGCGAGCTGCGCTTCGAGCACGATCTCGTACAGCGCGCGCTGCACGGGCGAGTACTTGCCGTTGATCGGGAACGTGCGCGTCACGTCGCACGCGTAGTAGTGGTATTCGCAGCCGGCGTCGATCAGCACGAGGTCGCCGTCTTTGAGCGGCGCGTCGTTCTTCACGTAGTGCATCACGCACGCGTTCTTGCCGGCGCCGACGATGCACGGATAGGCCGGGAAGCGCGCGCCGTTGCGCATGAACTCGTGGACGATCTCCGCTTCGAGGCCGGCTTCGGTGCCGCCCGGCCGGGCCGAGCGCATCGCGCGGATGTGCGCGCCGGCGGTGATCTCGGCGGCGCGGCGCATCAGCTTCAGTTCGTGCGACGACTTGTAGAGGCGCAGGTCGTGCAGCAGATGCGAGAGCACGAGGAATTCGCCCGGCGGCTGCGAGCCGTGCACCTGGCGCGCGCGGATGCGCTTCACCCAACCGAGCAGGTCGCGATCGAACTCGGGCTGCTCCCCGAAGTTCGCGTACACGCGTTCGCGGCCTTCGAGCAGGCCCGGCAGGATGTCGCCCAGATCGCCGATCGGAAACGCATCGTCGACGCCGAGCATCTGCGACGCGCGGTCCGGCCCCATACGCTCGCCGGTCCACTGTTCCATGCCGGGCTCGCGCTCTTGGCAGAACAGGATGACTTCGCCGTGCTCGCGACCGGGCGCCAATACCAGCACCGCGTTGGGCTCGTCGAAGCCGGTCAGGTAATAGAAGTCGCTGCTCTGGCGGAACAAATGCTCGGTGTCGCGGTTGCGAATCAGCTCGCGCGCGGCCGGCAGCACGGCGATCGAGCCCGGCGCCATCAGCTTCATCAATTGCCGGCGGCGGCGCTGGTACTCAGCCGTACTCATTCGTCGTCCGCCTCCGGGTCCGACTCGCGCGTGGCGTCGTGGATGGTCAGCACGGCGACTTTGAGGTGTTCGGCGACGCTGAAGTAATCGAACTCGTCGTCGTCGAATTCGGCGCCGACGTCGGCGATGCGTTCGATGTCTTCGAGCGCGTCGGCCGCTTCGTCGTCGACATCCCCGCCCGCTTCTTCGAAGCCTGCGACGAATCCGGCGCTCCATCGCGCCAGCGACTCGACCCGCTCGATGATGTCCTGATCGTCGTCCGGCAACAGCGGCATGAAGCCCAGGTCCGGCGCGGCGAGATCGTCGGCGGCGTATTCGATGAAGCGCGACAGCTCGTCGTCGTCGACCTCGGCCGCTTCGTCCAACAAATCGGTGAGGGCGCGGCGGTACGACCGGATCGATTCGTCAGGCGCGCCGCACAGGAGTCCGCACACCGTTCCGTGCAACAACGACGGGTTCACGCTCGGCGGGAGGTCCCACAGTTGTTCGTTGAAAGCGCTCAACGCGAAGTCGTCGGCGAAAGAACGGGGTCGTCATGCTATCAAACTTACCGTTGCGTTGACCCGCATTTGCGCAGTCACTATAGTCGCAAGCGATCCGGGCGAACCCCTGCACCCATGCAAATCTCCGAATTGGACGCGCTCGAACGCAAAGTGAACGAGTTGATCGAGCTTTGCCACGTGCTGTCCCGCGAGAACCGCGCACTGCGTAGCCGTCAGAACACGTGGAGCACCGAACGCGCCAAGCTGATCGAGAAGAACGAGCTCGCGAAGAGCAAAGTCGAATCGATGATCAGCCGCCTGAAGTCCCTCGAGCAAGATTGATGGAGCAGGATTGATGCCGCGACCGCCTACGACCGTCAGCGTGCGGATCCTCGAAAAAGAATATCAGGTCAACTGTCCCGAAGATGAAATCGACGAACTGAATGCGTCGGCGCGTTTTCTCGACGCGCAGATGCGCGGCATTCGCGATTCGGGAAAAGTGCTCGGGCTGGATCGGATGGCGGTGATGGCCGCACTCAACATCGCCAACGATCTGCTGCGCATTCGCAACGAGCGCGAGACCGTCGCATCGACGATTCAACGCAAGATCGGCGAGCTCGCGCAGCGCGTCGATTCGGCGCTCGCCGACGCGAAGCAACTCAGCTCGTAAAACCGTCACCTTTAACTCCGTCACGCTTTGCGTGCAACGGCGCTGCGTGCGCTTGCGTTCGGCTATACTCGCGACCGTCTCCTGGGGTGTTCGCCAGTCGGGGTCGTCCTTGAGCCGTTATAGTAACTAAGGAGACTCTGACGCGACGTCTGTGTGCATGTCCGCCTAAAGCGGGAAGCCTGGGATGTCGCTTGGGGTCTCCGTCCTGGACCAATACGGTTCAGGGCAAACCGCCAGCGGCACCTCCGGGAGATTCTTCGAAATGAATCCACCGTCTCGCGCAGCGCTACGATCGTCGTATCGTCGCGCGCGGCGTGCGCTGAAACCCCACGAGCAACGCGCACATGCGCGCGCCGTCGCCAAACATTTCGCGGCGACGCGGCTCATGCTCGCCTTCGAACGCTTCGCCATCTACTGGCCGAGCGACGGCGAACTCGATCCGCGGCCGCTCGCGCGGCGTTTGCTCGACGCGAACAAGACCGTGGCGTTGCCGGTGATCGGCGCGTCGCGAACGCTCGCGTTCTATCGCTATCACAAAGATGCGCGCTTCGTGCGCAACCGGTTCGACATTCCGGAGCCCGACACGCGGACCGAAACGAAAGTGCCGACACGGACACTCGACGTTGCGCTGTTACCGCTGGTGGCGTTCGACGCGAACGGGCATCGGCTCGGCCGCGGCGGCGGCTACTACGATGCGACCTTCGGCGCACACGGCCGTACGCTCTTGATCGGCGTCGCACACGAGGTGCAGCGACACGCCGCGCTCGACGATCGCGCGTGGGACGTGCCGCTCGACGGCGTCATTACCGAGCTCGGCGCGCGCGGGTTTACGATACGCGCTCGCCGCTTCATGGACTGATTGCCGGACACGGCCCGCACGCCACGGCGACGTTCCGTATCACGAGATTCCTTCACGAGCTGACGC
>DASRZO010000433.1:0-2902 GCA_035686405.1 Pseudomonadales bacterium
CGATGCGTTGAGTCTCGCCGACATCATGCTGATTCCGCACTTCGAACCGTTCCCGTCGACACCGGAAGGCGCCGAGATCATGCGGGGCTCGCCGTTGCTCGGCTGGATCGAGCGTATGTCCGCGCGACCGAGCGTGCAGAAAACCGAGATGCGCAAGTTGATGGGCGCGGCGGCCGGCTGAGTCGCACCGTGGCGGGCGTCGGCCCGGCCGACGCCGGCACGGCCGAATGGGCGCTTCGCGCGCGTGCACCGCGACAGCACCGATCTCGGTGCATCGGCGCTAACGTTCGGTCGGCCGGTCACACCGCGTATCGATCGGTCGCAGCGACGATCGCTTCGAGCAAGCGGTCGTTGCCGGCCGAATGTCCGGCATCGACCACGATCAATTCCGCTCGCGGCAACCGTTCGCGCAGCGCCCAGGCCGTGCCGATCGGGGCCTGCAAATCGTAGCGACCATTGATCAGCGTGATTGGAACATGAGCGATCGCATCGAGTTCGCGCCACACACGGCCGTCGCCGAGCCATGCGTCGTTCGCGACGTAATGCGTGACGATGCGCGCGAACGCGAGCGCGAAGCGCGGATCGCGAAAGCGCGGCGCGAGTTCGGCCCGCGGCGGCCAATCGGGCGTAGCGGACTCCCACAGGCACCACGCGTGCGCGGCGCGCGCGCGCGTCGCCGGATCGGCGTCGAACAGCACGCGCCGGTATGCGTCGACGACGTCGCCGTCGCGCAGCGTCTCCGGCAACGCGTCACGGCGCTGCCGCCAGGCTTCCGGGAAAAACCGTCCGAGCCCGTCGCGAAACAGCCAATCGAATTCGTCGCGGCGACCGGTCACGACGCCGAACAACACCATTTCGGCGACCCGGCGCGGATGCCGCTCGGCGTACGTCAGCGCGAGCGCACTACCCCACGAGCCGCCGAGCACGAGCCACCGGTCGACGCCGAGATGTGCGCGCAGCCGCTCGATGTCGGCGACCAGTCGCTCGGTCGTGTTCGTCGTCAGATCGACGTTCGGCTCGCTCGCGTGCGGCGTGCTGCGGCCGCAATTGCGTTGATCGAGCAGCACGACGCGATAGCGGCGCGGATCGAAGAGGCGCCGTTGCCACGCCCCACAGCCGGAGCCCGGCCCGCCGTGCAGCACCAAAGCCGGCTTACCGCCGGCGTCGCCGCACGTCTCCCAATAGACGCGATGACCTTCGCCGACGTCGAGCCGACCGCTCGCGTACGGCTCGATCTCCGGATACGGCTGCGCCATAGCAGCGCCGTCAGACGTCCGCCTGAACGAGGTACGGTCCGTCCGACTCGAGCCCGCGCTGCAACGCGAGGACGAACGCTTCGCAGGTCGACGCCCGCGCGCCAGGCACGCCCATGCTGCGCGCCAGTCCGACCCAATCGATCTCCGGACCGGACAGGTCGAACAAGCTCGCCGCGGTCTTGCCGATATCGTTGATGCCGAGCCGGCGATACTCGACTTCGAGGATGTTGTACGCGCGGTTCGAATAGACGACGGTGACGACCTTCGTGCCCTCGCGCGCCTGTGTCCACAAACACTGGATCGTGTACATCGCCCCGCCGTCGCCGAGCAGCGCGAACACCTGCCGGTCGGGACACGCGATCGCCGCGCCCGTCGCGGCGGGTCCGCCCTGCCCGATCGAGCCCCCGGTCAAGTTGAGCCAACTGTTGCGCACCGCGCGCTGCATCACCGGGTACGCGGCACCGCCGCCGCCCGAGTCCGTTGCGACGATGCAATGCTCGGGCGCCATCGCCGCGAGAATGCGCGCGACGTTCGCGGTGCTGAGCGCGCCTCGCGGTAGATCGGGGCGAGCCGCTTCGACCACGTGCCCCGCGTGCGGCGCGTCGAGATCGTCGGCGAGCGCAACGAGCGCGCCGACGACGTCGTCGTGACGATGCGCGAGCCGCACCACCGTGCAACCGTCGGGGACGAGGTTGCTCGGCAAATTGCGGTACGCGAAGAAGCTGACGGGCGCTTCGGCACCGGCGAGCATCAGCACCCGCACGTCTTTCAACACTTCGAGCACCTGCTCGGGGAAATACGGCAGCCGCGTGACCGCGGGCAGGCCGGGGCCGGATTCGACGCGGGCCGGGAACGTGCTCGAGTACAGCTTGCACCCGGTCGCCGCTGCGATGCGGCCCGCCGCGCGTACCCCCGCTTCGGACAACGCGACGCCATCCAGCAACAACACGCTGTGTTCGTTCAACTGCGCCGCCGATGCGTCGATGACGTCGTCGGGAACGCGCGGTCGCGCGCCGGGGGCGATCGGACCTTCCTCGGCGGCACGCCCTTCGCCCCACGCGCAATCGGCCGGCACGATCAGCGTCGCGACGTTGCCGATCGGGTTCGGATTCGGCGCGAGCGCGGCACGCACCGCCGCGCGGCCTTTCTCGGCGAGGCCGGTCGACGAGGTGGCCGTGCGGATCCACGCCGATACCGGCTTCGCGACCGCTTCGATGTCGGACGTCAACGGCGCGTCGTAGGCGACGTGGTGAATGGCGTGCTCCCCGACGACGTTGATGAGGGGCGTGCTCGCACGCCGCGCGTTGTGCAAGTTCGCGAGCGCGTTGCCGAGACCGGCGCCGAGGTGCAGCAACGTCAGCGCCGGTATGCCGGTCATGCGCCCGTAGCCGTCGGCGGCGCCGCTGCACACGCCTTCGAACAGTGCGAGCACCGCGCGCATCTGCGGCACCGCGTCGATCGCTTGCACCAAGTGCATTTCCGATGTGCCCGGGTTCGCGAAGCAACAGCGCACGCCGGAATCGACGAACGATCGGATCAACGATTCTGCGCCGTTCATGTTTTGGTTCCTCGTGCGAGTACGAACGGGATGAGCGCGTCGAAATACGTTTGTTGGTCGTCGTACATGCACATATGACTGCCTTTTT
>DASRZO010000434.1:0-8116 GCA_035686405.1 Pseudomonadales bacterium
TCGCACTGGTACTCGTCGCCGGGCATGCCGCCGTGGCCGGCCTCGCACACGAGATTCCACGTGTTTCCGTCTTGCGAGAGTTGGCACTGCGCATCGGCGAACGCGCTCGCCGCGCATAGGCTCGCCGCGGCCGCCAATAGAATCGCACTCGTCGTCTTCATCGCCTTCCCATCCCGTTCGTTTCGATGTCGCGTCAACAGCAGCGCTGGACGCCATCCCATTTGCGCCGCTGGCGTTCCAGATAGTACTGCCGGCGGTCGAGCGGCGGCGCATCCGCGTGGCATTGCGCATGATGCGCGAGATACCGTTCATACGCATCGTCGCCGGCGCCGTGCCGCACCGCGCGCCAGGCCGCGCGTCCGACGGTTCCGATCTTGGCCGTCGCTTCACGCAGCGCGACCGCGCACCGCTCGAGTACGCCGGCCCGGGCCGCCGACACCGTCAAGACTGCGCCACCGCGGGATCGTTGGCGATCTCGACGTACGCCGCTTCGGTCGACGGCATCACCGCCCGCCCGCTCGCGACCCGACGGCAAATCCGCAGCGCGTCGATGATGACGATCCACAGGATCGCCGCGAAGAACACCGTCAGCACCGCGTCGAAACGCTGATTGAAGATCAGTTGCGGCGCGATCGCCGCTTGCTTCGCCGGCAGCACTCCGGCGGCGAGCTTCGCCGCGAGATCGTTCGCACCGGCGAGGAAACCGATCCGCGGCTCGACCGCGAACACCTTCTGCCATGCTGCCGTCGTCGTCACGATCGCGAGCCAGGCGAGCGGCACGCCGGTGATCCACGCGAAGCGCAGCTTGCCTTGCTTCACGAGGATACCGGTCGCGACCGAAAGCGCGATCGCCGCCAGCATCTGGTTGGCGATGCCGAACAGCGGCCATAGGATGTTCACGCCGCCGTTCGGGTCGATGACGCCGATGTAGAGGAAGTAACCCCAACCGGCGACGACGATCGCGCTCGAGATCAACACCGACGGATACCACGACGTCTCCCCCATCGGTTTCCAGGCGTGGCCGAGAAAGTCTTGCAGCATGAAACGACCGACGCGCGTACCGGCATCGAGCGTCGTCAGGATGAACACGGCTTCGAACATGATCGCGAAGTGGTACCACACCGCGAGCAAGCGCTCGCCGAACGCCGATGAGAAGATCGTCGCCATCCCGACGGCGAGCGACGGCGCACCGCCGGTGCGCGCGAACAGGCTCAGTTCGCCCATCTGCGCTGCGAGCGCGTGCATTTGGTCGGCCGTCACCGGAAAGCCCCATGACGAAATCGTCTGCACCGCGGCCTCCGCCGTCGTGCCGACCAGACCGCCGGGGCTGTTGATCGCGAAGTACACGCCGGGATCGAGCAGCGTCGCCGCGATCAGCGCGATGACCGCAACGAACGACTCGAGCATCATGCTGCCGTAGCCGATCGGCCGGACGTCCAGTTCGTTGCCGATCAGCTTCGGCGTCGTGCCGCTCGCGACCAGGGCGTGGAAGCCCGAAATCGCGCCGCACGCGATCGTGATGAAGACGAACGGAAAGATCTTGCCGCCGAACACCGGTCCGTTGCCGTCGACGAACTGCGTGACGGCCGGCATCTTGATCTGCGGATGCATCCAGACGACCGCAACCGCGAGCAGGATCACGGTGCCGATCTTCAGGAACGTCGACAAGTAGTCGCGCGGCGCGAGCAACAGCCAAACCGGAACGATCGCCGCGGCGAAGCCGTAGCCCATCACGAACCACGCGAGCTGCAGCGCATCGAGGTCGAAGAGTCGCGCCAGCGTCGCGTCGTCGGCGATCCAGCCTCCGCCGACCACCGCCAGCATCAACAGACTCACGCCGAGCACCGACGCTTCGATCACGCGCCCCGGCCGGATGTTGCGCAGATACACGCCGATCAACAGCGCGATCGGGATCGTCGCGAACACCGTCGCGGTCGCCCACGGGCTGTGCTGCATCGCGTTGACGACGACCAGGCCGAGCACCGCGATCAGGATCACGAGGATCAGCAGCGTGCCGATCATCGCGGCATAGCCGCCGACCGGGCCGAGTTCGTCGCGCGCCATCTTGCCGAGACTGCGGCCATCGCGCCGCGTCGACAGGAACAGAATCGTCATGTCCTGCACGCAGCCGCCGAGCACCCCGCCGATCAAGATCCAGAGCAGACCCGGCAGGTAGCCGAACTGTGCCGCGAGCGTCGGGCCGATCAACGGTCCCGGTCCCGCGATCGCCGCGAAGTGGTGGCCGAACACGATCCAGCGATTCGTCGGCACGAAGTCGCGGCCGTTGTTCAGCCGCATCGCCGGCGTCGCGCGCGTGCCGTCGAGCACGAGCAAGTTCGCCGCCACCCACGCGCTGTAGAAGCGGTAGCCGAGCGCGTACACGCACACCGCCGCCGTGACGATCCACAGTGCATTGATCGATTCGCCGCGCTGCAACGCAATGCCGCCGAGCGCGCTCGCGCCCATGAGCGCGACGCCGAACCAGAGAAGTTTCTTCACCCCGATCGCCCCTTCTGCTCTCGCGTCACCGCAATTCGCGGCGACCGCCTCGGTCCGCCCCGCGGACCTGGCTCAACTGCCGCGGCCCGCCCATCCGCTTCGCGCTCGCCCCATTACGGTTTTGTTGGATTCGACGCGGGCGAATCCCCCGGCGATCCGCCGGGCGACGACGTCGGCGCGGAACTACTCGAGGCCCCTTCCTTCCCCGAGCCCGGCGACGGCGCAGCCGGCTCGAGCCCTTTCGTGTACAGCACGCGGCCGTCCGGCGTGACCAGGATGGCGTCGACGTCGTCGAGACTGTTGTAGATGCGGATCGCCTCGTCGGCGCCGAGCACGAACGCGGTCTTCGACAAGCCGTCGGTGCGCGTCGCGGTCGACGCGATCACCGTCGCGCTGCGGACCTTGCTCGCCGAATGGCCGGTGTGCGGATCGATGATGTGGTGATAGCGCACGCCGTCCTCGTCGAAGTAGCGCTCGTAGTCGCCGGACGTCGAGATCGCCGTGTCGACGAGCGGAATCTTCGCGATCACGCGGTCTTTGTCGTCCGGATGGCGGATCGCGACGATCCACGGTTTGCCGAAGCGATCGCCGATGATGCGGCTGTCGCCGCCGGCGGTGACGAGCGCGTGCTGCACGCCGCGCGCTTGCAAGATCGCGATGCCGCGATCGACTGCGTGACCCTTGCCGATGCCGCCGAGATCGATGCGCACGCCGGGCTGCGAGAAGAACACCGTGTGCTTTTCCGGGTCGAGTATGACGTGGCGATAGTTCACCGCCGGCAACGCCGCTTCGATTTGTTCCTCAGTCGGCCGCTTGTGCGCGCGGAAGTCGTACATGTAGCCGACGCTCGCGTACGTGATGTCGAACGCGCCTTCGGTGATGCGCGAGTACTCGAGCGCGGTCGTCAGCAGATCGAAGAGCTCCGGGCTGATCTCCATCGGCCCCTTCGCGGCGTTGTCGTTGACACGCGACACTTCGCTGTCCGGCTTGTACGTGCTCATGTCGCGGTCGATGCGTTCCATTTCCTCCATCACCGCATCGATCGCGCCGTTTGCCTGCGCTTCGTCGTCGGACCACAGCTCCACCTGGATCCGCGTTCCCATGATCCCGTCGTTGATCCGGCTGAACCATTCGGCGTGCGCGGTCGGCGTCAGCAGCGCAGCGACGACGGCCGCCAGTATCGGCAGCGTTGGGCGCACACTCATCGGGTACATCTCATCGTTCAATCCCTCGTGCAGCGCCCTCACGAAGCGCGCCTCGTAGGTCGCGCTGCGCGTTCGAGCGCTCGAATCAAGATGGAATTCGAAACGGTGCCGACATTATCACAAGCGCGCGCGAGCGGACCGCGGTGCGATTTCGTTCTACGCTGAACGCCCTCAGATCCCCGCATACCACGCGTAGCCGCGGTCTTCCCAATACCCGCCGTTGCCGCCGTACAACTGATCGAAGCGATCGACCAACTCGATCCGCATGATGTACTTCGCCATCTTGTAGCCGAGCTGCCGTTCGATGCGCACTCGGACCGGCGCACCGTTGCCGATCGGCAGCGGCGCATCGTTCAACCGGTACGCGAGAATCGTCTGCGGGTGATACGCATCGACCATGTCGATGCTCTCGTAGTACGGCTCGGTGCCGTCGGCATGCATCGGGTCGGCGCAATGGAACACGACGTAGCGGGCGTTCGTTTGCGGCGCTGCACGCGCGAGCACGTCGGCGAGCGGCACGCCGGTCCACTTCGCAATCGCGCTCCACCCCTCGACGCAGTCGTGGCGGGTGATTTGCGTACGCGCCGGCATGGCTTTGAGTTCTGCGAGCGACAACTCGAGCGGCCGATCGACGAGGCCGTCGACGCGCAGCCGCCAATCGACGAAATCGTTCGCCGCGAGCGCGTCGTACGCGGCGCTGCGCGGCCGCGCCGTACCGTTGCTGCGAAATGGTCCCTTCACGTCGGCGTCGGTGAATTCCTGCGCGAGCGCGTTGCGCGGCACGAGCAGCCGCTGCGTCGCGCGGGTCAGCGTCTCGCCGCTGCGCAGCAGCGCCGAGAACCAACCCGTGTCGCCGAGCCGATCGCAACCCGCGACGATCGCCGCCGACAGTGCCGCGAGCGAGCCGCGCAAGAACGCGCGGCGCGACGGCGTCGTTGGTCGTCGGCTGGGCGGATGCTCACGCATGCGGCGGATCCGTCGGGCCGGGCGAGGCGTCGGTCGATGCGGGCGTCGCGGAGTTCGGCAGAGTGTTCCGCATCGGCGGCGTCGCTTCGCGCGTCGGAGCAGACGACGTCGACGCGTTCGCCGCGTCGGACGATCGCGGGGCCGAATACGCCATCGCGGAATCCGGCGCGAGATCGGGCGAATACTCGATTGGCGGCAATGCGGGCGCGGCGATTGGGGCTTCGGCTGCCGTGTCCTGCGCGGCGACGCGCTCGGGCCGAATTCGATAGTGCCCGTCGAGCATCGAGCGCAGGTTGTTCCACAAGCCCGTCGTGATCACGAGGAACACGTGCAGCGCCATGAACGCGAGCAGCGCGAATGCCGCGACGAAATGCAACGTGCGCGCCGACTGCCGGCCGCCGAAGAGATCGACCCAGCCCGGCGCAAGCGCATTCAACATCGGCGACATCGCAAAACCCATCAGGATCACCAGCGGAAACCACACGAAGATCACCGCCAGATACGTCACCTTCTGCAGCACGTTGTAGTGCATCGCCGCTGCGCCGCGCGCATGCCGGAACCGCGCGTGGTCCTTCACCGATTGCCAGATCGACTTCAGATCGGTCTTCGTCGGTGCGAGATCGCGCACCAGATGTCGGCTCGCAATCGACCACGCCACGTAGAGCAGGCCGTTGGCGACCAGCACCCACATGAAGAACAAGTGCCACCGGCGCGCCTCGGCGAGCGAATAGTCGCTGGGGATCGTCGCCCAATACGGGAACGCCCGCAGCGTGACGCCGCCGTGCACGTTCGGCGCCGCGCCGAGCACGCCCGTCGTCTCGAACGTGCGGCCGAATACCGTCGTCAGGCCGACCGGACCGTCGGCGCTGTTCACGCCGCGGATCTGCAGCAGCTTCGTCGCGCCGCCGTACGACTCGCCGCCCCAGTACAGCGTCGGGTGCGCGTTGAAGATCATCAACCCGCTCATCAGCATCACGACGAATACGACCACGTTGACCCAGTGCATGATCCGCACGGGCAAGCGGTGGCGGTAGTAGAGGTACGACATCAGCGCCGCCCGATCAGTACCAATGTCTGATGGGTGAACAGAATCTCGGCGCCGTCGCGGCGCACGTCGAGTCCGGTGTCGTCGCGTTCGAGCGCAGCGTCGAATCGCCGGCGGATCTCGGCGACGACCGCCGCGGCGGGACCGCCGTGCGTGATCCAGTCGGTGACACCGTAGTGCATGCGGCCCGGCCGATCGGCGACGATGTCGAGATCGTGCTCGATGAAGAGCGCCCGCAACTCGTCCGCCGGCAACGCGCGCACGTGCGTCGGGTCGCATAACCGTTCGATCGCGTTGTGCGCGCGCGCCTTCGCCTTGTCCGGCGATGTCGTGAAGTCGGCGACCATCACGGCGCCGCCGGTGCGGACGACGCGCCGCATTTCGCCGAGCACGCGGCTCGGGTTCGGAAAATGGTGGAACGCCGCGCGGCACACGACGATGTCGAACGCTTCGTCCGCGTACGGCAATTCGGTGGCGTCGCCCGACTCGAACCGTACGTTCGCGACGCCGCGCGCGCGCGCATTGCCGCGGGCGATATCGAGCAACGCCTCGGTCGCATCGACGCCGACTGCTTCCGCGCACTGCGCGGCGAACGCGAGCGTCAGAAACCCCGGCCCGCAGGCGACGTCGAGCACGCGATCGGTCGCCTTCGGTCCAACGAGCGCCGCAAGGCGCGCATGCGCGGCGTCGTCTTTCGCCTGCGCGGTGTCGGCGTACGCCTGCGCTTGGCGCGTGAATTGATCGCGGATCTGGTCGACGTGATCGGACGGCACGATGTCGCTCGCGGTTGAGTGGATCGCAGTCTATCGGCCGCCGCCCGATGTGGGTACCGACGCCCGTCCGCTACTACTTCGTCGCGGATGCCCCGGCGGTTACACCGCGTGGAGCGTGCCTTGGTGCCGCGCTACGGATGCGGCTATCCTCGCGGCTCCGACTTGTCCGACGACCTCATCATGACCACCGCGAACACAGTGACCGCCACGCTCGACGCCGTCGTCGTCGGCGCGGGTTTCTCCGGCCTCTACATGCTGCATCGGCTGCGCGGCATCGGCCTCGCGACGCGCGTGTTCGAAGCCGGCAGCGGCGTCGGCGGCACCTGGTTCTGGAACCGCTATCCGGGCGCGCGCGTCGACATCGAGAGCCAGGAGTATGCCTACTCGTTCTCGCCGGAGCTCGAAGACGAATGGCGCTGGAGCGAGCGCTATGCGAGTCAAGCCGAGCTGCTGCAGTACGTGAACCATGTCGCCGACCGTTTCGACCTGCGCCGCGACATCCAACTCGACACGCGCGTCACCGCTGCGGTCTTCGACGAAGCGACGAACCGCTGGACCGTCACCACCGACCGCGGCGACGTCGTCTCGGCGCGCTTCTGCATCATGGCGACCGGTTGTCTGTCGGTACCGAAGGACATCGACATCGCCGGCGCCGCGCGCTTCAAGGGCGCGACGTACCGGACCAGCCGTTGGCCGCACGCAGGCGTCGACTTCACCGGCATGACCGTCGCGGTGATCGGCACCGGCTCGTCCGGCATCCAGTCGATTCCGGAAATCGCGAAGCAGGCAAAGCACGTCACCGTGTTCCAACGCACGCCGAACTTCAGCTTGCCGGCGCAGAACCGCGCCGCCGATCCGGCGAAGTTCGCCGATTGGAAGAAGAACCGCCACGCGTACCGCGCGCACGCGAAGTCGCAGGGTTTCGGCGTGTTGATCATCGATCAGCACGAACGCAATCTCGCGGACTTCACGCCGTCGCAGCGGCGCGCGGAGATGGAGCGGCGCTGGCAAACCGGCGGCTTCGCGCTCGGCGGTTCGTTCGCGGATCTCGTCACGAACGAATCCGCGAACGACGCAGCGGCCGATTTCGTGCGCGAACGCATTCGCGACATCGTCAAGAACCCCGCCGTCGCCGCCACGCTGTCGCCGACGAACCATCCGCTCTTCACGAAGCGTCCGTGCGTCGACACCGGCTACTACGACACGTTCAACCGCTCGAACGTGACGCTGGTCGACCTGACGCGGACGCCGATCGAAACGATCACCGAGACCGGCGTGAAGACGACCGGCGCGAACTACGACGTCGACGCGATCGTCTATGCGATCGGCTTCGACGCGATGACCGGCGCGCTGAACGCCATCGACATTCGCGGCCGCCGCGGCGACACGCTGAAGGCGAAGTGGTCGGGCGGACCGAAGACGTATCTCGGCTTGATGGTCGCGGGCTTCCCGAACCTCTTCATGGTGACCGGACCGGGCAGTCCGTCGGTGCTGTCGAACATGATGTTGTCGATCGAACAGCACGTCGATTGGATCACCGAGTGCCTTACGTATTTGGGCGACCGCCAGCTCGGCGTGATCGAAGCGACGCAGGCCGCGGAAAACGATTGGGTCGCGCACGGCAACGA
>DASRZO010000435.1:0-12299 GCA_035686405.1 Pseudomonadales bacterium
CTGCAGCAACATGTAGCTGAATTCGGTAAACGAAATTCCCGCTTCGGGCTGCGCCAGTCGCAGACGAACTGAATCCTTCTGCATCATCGCGTTGACCGAAAAGTGCTTGCCAACGTCGCGCAAGAACGTGATGACATCCAGTTTCTGCGTCCACTCCAAGTTGTCGATCACGATGGCCGCGTTGTTTCCGGATCGATCTACGAAGCGCCCGACCTGCTCGCGAAGGTTGGCCACCCAACTCTCGACGACGTCGCGAGCGTTGAGGGCACGTTCGTTGCCCTTGAACGAAGGATCACCAATCAACCCTGTTGCGCCTCCGACCAACGCGATCGGCCGATGCCCGTGAAGCTGGAATCGCCGCAACATCAGCAGCGGAACCAAGTTGCCGATGTGCAGACTGTCAGCGGTCGGATCGAATCCGCAATACACAGTGCGCGAGCCAGATCTGAGATGAGCGTCCAGCCCGGTTCGATCCGATATCTGCGCAATTAGATCGCGCCGCTCCAAATCCGAAATCAGCGAAGTCGACATAACGAAGTTGTTGGGGTTGACCATCTGACGAACCACAGATTCTAACTCCATAGCATGTACGACGGCCCACATCGATTACTGGGCGTTCCAACAAGTTAAGAATGACCCTATACTTCTTTCGAAATCGCCTGCCGTTTGCAATCGCTGATCGATGAACCTCCTCAGCCGTTTTCCGCGGACGCACATACTGATCGCGTTGACGATCGCGACACCGCTTCTCTCAATTGGCCTTCTCGACGCCGGCTCCGGTCGGACTCGCGTCACCGCGCCGAATGAAATGAACGTCGTGCCGATTCCCTTCATGAATCAAGCCTTCGAAGACTTCGGCGCTTGGCCTCAAGCAAAATCCGAGTTGCTGACGCTACGGGTCGAGTCGCCCGATACCGACGCGTTCCGAAAGGAGCCAACCATCGAACGAGTCGAGCGCGTGAGAGCGGGCGACACGGTGGCCACGATCTTCGAACGGATGTCGATCTCGGCGCGCGATCTGGAAGCCGTGATCGACAGCGGTCCACTCGGCAAAATTCTGCAGCGCATTCATCCCGATCGAGAGCTCAAATTCGTCCTCTCGCAAGATCGGCGACTACTCAAGCTGTCGTATGCACCCGATCGTCTCGAAACACTCGAGTTCGATCGCAGCGGTGACGGCTTCGTGGCGAACCAAATTTCCCATGTTCCCTCGATCAATACCGTTTACCGCCAGGCGACGATCAATCAATCGCTGTTTGGCGCCACTCAACAGATCGGTTTGCCGGACGAGGTTACGCTGCGACTCGCACAGATCTTTCAATGGGACATCGATTTCGTACTGGACCTCCGCAAAGGCGATCACTTCTCGATGTTGATCGAAGAACGCTACGTCGACGGCCAATTCATCGGGTACGGAAAGATCCTCGCGGCGGAGTTCGTCAATCAGGGATCGCGCTATCGAGCCGTGAACTACACCGACACGAACGGTGACAGCGGCTTTTACAGCGAAGCCGGGCAAAGCATGCGCAAGGCCTTTCTACGGGCACCCGTCGAATTCAGTCGAATCAGTTCGAATTTCAGCGCGGCGCGATTTCACCCGATCGAAAAGCGCGTGATGCCTCATCGCGGGATCGACTACGTCGCGCCTACCGGCACGCCGGTTCTCGCATCAGGGGACGGACGGATTCTGAAAGCGATGCGAACGGAGCCGAACGGCAACTTCATCGTCATTCAGCACAACGACGACATTCAAACCAAGTATTTGCACTTGTCGAAATTCGGCGCGGGAGTCACCTCGGGCAGCCGCGTACGCCAAGGTCAGATCATCGGCTATGTCGGGTCCACGGGCTGGGCAACGGCGCCGCACTTGCACTACGAATTCCTCGTCGGCGGCGTGCATCAAAATCCGCGCACGGTCCCGTTGCCGAAAGCCGATCCGATTGCACCGCGCGAGCGCGCGCGGTTCGACTCACTGACGGCACCGCTGCTGGCCCAACTCGACAGCCAACGCAACGATCACCAACTCGCACTCGCGCAGTAGCCTGAGACTCATCCAGTGCACGCGACCGGGCCGTCGCGCGTTCAGATCGAGAATGAATTCCCGCAGCCGCAGGTGGAAGACGCGTTCGGATTTTGAACGACGAACTGCGCACCCTGCAGGTCTTCCCGATAGTCGACTTCCGCGCCGGCGAGATATTGATAGCTCATCGGGTCGACGACCATCGTCACGCCACCGTTCTCGAACTGGGCGTCGTCGTCCGCAACGTCTTCATCGAACGTAAAGCCGTAGGAAAATCCCGAGCAACCGCCGCCGGTGATGAACACGCGAAGCTTGAGCGCGTCGTTCCCTTCGCTCTCGATGAGATCGCGAACTTTGAGGGCTGCTCGGTCCGAGAAGTGAATGTCGGGCATTTGCGCCGTCACGACACTACACCTGATGCAAATGGAAGCCCGATTATCGGGACGGCTTCCGGTAGGGTCAAATCGCCCGAATTAGGCGCTCAGCGCCCTTCTTCCCCGGCGCGTTGGAGCGGATGCACGTTGTTCTTCACATCCGAAGCCTCTTCGCGCACGTGCACGAGTTGACCTTCGACCATCGCGCCCAACTGCATTTCGATCAACGTGTAATAGACGTTGCCCGAGATGCGCGCATGCGGTGCGAGTTCTACTCGGGTGGTTGCGTGGACGTCGCCCTCCACCCGGCCGTTGATCACGACGAACGGCGCATTGATCTGTCCCTTCACCGATCCGACGTCGCTGACCATCAACGTTGCATCGGTGCCGGCATCGGCATGGACGTTCCCCTCGATGTGGCCGTTGACGTACAGCTGATCGGCAAAGCGCAGGTCACCACGGACTTCCGTGTTCTCCGCGATCAACGTCGCGCCTTTGCTCATCTTCGTCGCCGGCTTCTTACTCATCATCGTCATTCCTCCTCGAGCGTCCAGCTGAAGGTCTTTTGAACGCGCTTGCCGTCCTTACCGGACATGGCTGCGGTCACGACGACCTGCTCCGGCTTCATCCCATCCGGCACAGTCAGAGTGCCGGTGAAATCCTGGAAGTAGCGGAACTTGAAGCTCAAAGGATAGGACTCGACTTGGCTCATTTCTGTGAGCGGCAGCACTACTTGTTCGTTACCGGACGTACCGACGACATCGACGTTTACCGTACCGTTGACCCAGTCGGCTCGATCAGTGACCTGAGTCAACAAAAGGCGGTACTTCACTTCGGCCGGCGTCGCACCTGCGGTGAGTTCCAGCTTTTCGACGCGCAATCCGCGCTGCGCTTCGGACGGTGCCATGAGTTGTCGATAGAACATCACCTCGTCTTGCGCCGCGGACAACTCGTCGCGAAGCGATTTGATGGTCTGCCGCAGGCTCTCGTTGGCGTCGCCGTCGACGACTTGGCCGAGCTGTATATCCGCCAACTTCCGCTCGAGCTCGACGACGCGTTCGGCCGCACTCGCGTTTTCGGGCGCGCCCTCCAAAGAACGGAACGGGCTGTGCTGTCGTCCGAGCCAATAACCCGCGAGAAAGACCGCGATGACGACCACGACCGCGATCACTGCATTGCGCATCGGGCGATCGGCGACCACCTTCATGCGCCACGGGAAGCTGCCTCGCGCCATCACGATCCCTCGTATGCCTGCCTCTTATACTAGAATGCTCCGCCAGTCGGATTGTGGACCGCGTAGCCATGTTGGAATTTCGAATCACGAGCTTGCCACGCGAATCCCGACACAGCCTCGCGCACTGAATGCCACCCGCCGCCATGTTGTGGATCAAGGCCTTCCACATCGCGTTCGTGATCTTCTGGTTCGCCGGGATCTTCTATCTCCCCCGATTGTTCGTTTACCACTCGATGGCCACCGATCAGGTCGGCATCGAGCGCTTCAAGGTGATGGAGCGAAAGTTGTACCGGGGGATCATGACGCCGGCCGCGGTCGTCGCGGTGCTGCTTGGTCTGTGGTTGTTGGTCCTGCAATGGGACGCCTTTGCACACGCCGGCTGGATGCACGCGAAGCTCGCGTTGGTATTGGCATTGATCGCGTATCACCTTTATTGCGGCCGTCTGCTCGCGGCGTTCGCGCGTGACGCGAACGCCAAGTCGCACCGCTTCTTTCGGTGGATGAACGATGGACCGCCGATCGCAATCCTGTTCGGCATTCTGATTCTCGTCGTCGTCAAACCTTTCTGAGAGCCTCCGATGACCGACCGTACTAAGTCGCACGATCTGATCCAGCGCGCCGAGCGAACGATTCCCGGCGGCGTCAATTCTCCAGTGCGCGCCTTTCGCGGCGTCGGTGGTTCTCCGGTTTTCTTCGACGCCGCGCGCGGCGCTCGTCTGCGCGACGTCGACGGCAACAGCTACATCGACTACGTCGGAGCGTGGGGACCGATGATCCTCGGCCACGGCCACGCGAAGGTGCGAGCCGCCATCGCAGATCAACTCGAGCGCGCGCTCGCGTTTGGCGCGCCGACCGAACTCGAAATCGAGATGGCAGAAAGAATCGCGCAGCTGGTCCCCAGCATCGAAAAGGTACGCATGGTCAATTCCGGTACCGAGGCGACGATGTCGGCCATCCGACTCGCACGCGGGTTCACTGGTCGCGACATCGTGATCAAATTCGCCGGTTGCTACCACGGCCACGCGGACTCTCTGCTCGTGAAGGCCGGCTCCGGTTTGTTGACGCTCGGAATTCCGAACTCGCCCGGAGTGCCTGCCGACGTCGCGAAGCACACGTTGAATTTACCGTTCAACGACACCGATGCCATCGCGCAGGCGTTTTCACGATATGGCGACTCGGTAGCGTGCGTCATCGTCGAACCCGTTGCCGGCAACATGGGTTGCATTCCCCCGCGCGCTGGCTTCCTCGAGATGTTGCGTTCCCTGACCGAAAAGCACGGTGCTCTGTTGATCTTCGACGAAGTCATGACCGGTTTTCGCGTCGCCCGCGGCGGGGCTCAGGCACTGTTCGGGATACGTCCGGATCTGACCACGCTCGGCAAAGTCATCGGCGGCGGCATGCCGGTCGGCGCATTCGGCGGGCGTCGCGACATCATGGATAGGGTTGCACCGCTCGGACCCGTGTACCAGGCGGGCACGCTGTCGGGTAGTCCGCTGGCAATGGCCGCGGGGCTCGCGACGCTAACGGAAATCCAAGACGAAGGCTTCTATCGACGCTTGCAGACGCAAACTAAAAAGCTCGCCGACGGTCTGGTGACAACGGCACGCCGCCACAATGTTCCCGTCTGCGTGAACGCCGTGTGCGGAATGTTCAGCCTCTTCTTCACGTCAAAGCCGACCGTCGAGAATCTCGACGACGTGTCGGCGTCGAACATCGAACGGTTCAACCGTTTCTTCCATGCGATGCTCGACCGCGGCGTCTATCTCGCCCCGTCCGGCTTCGAAGCCGCGTTCGTCGGCGCCGCGCACGACGACGCGGTCATCGCCGAAACGCTAGCCGCGGCGGACGCGTCATTTGCAGAGATCACTCGATGAGCAGCTACGACGTCTACGCCCTCGGCAACGCGCTGGTCGACATGGAATTCACGGTCGATGACGGATTCTTGCGCAGGCATCGGATCGACAAAGGCCACATGACGCTGGTCGACGAAGCCCGGCTCGACGAGTTGCTCGACAGCCTCGAAGAGCTCGAGTCGAAACGCACGAGCGGCGGGTCTGCCGCCAATACCTTGATTGCGGCGCAAGCATTCGGTTGCCGCACCTTCTATTCATGCAAAGTGGCCGACGACGAGGTCGGTGCTTTTTTTCGCAAGGACCTCGAAGCGATCGGCGTCGCGACGAATCGACAACGGCATGACGGCGCCGGCAAATCCGGGCGGTGCCTCGTTCTGATCACACCGGACGCCGAGCGCTCGATGAACACCTTCCTCGGGATCTCGGACAAGCTCGCCGTTTCCGAGGTCGACGAGCGCGCGTTGCGCGATTCGACCTACTTGTACATCGAAGGTTTCCTAAGCTCGTCGCCGACCGGCAGCGACGCGGCGATTCGATGTCGCGAACTCGCAGAGGCGCACGGCATCGCTACAGCGATGACGCTGTCCGACGTGAGCATGGTTCGATTCTTCCGCGACCCCTTGACGAAAATGTTGGGCAACGGCGTCGATCATCTGTTCTGCAACGAAGAGGAGGCGCTCGAGTGGGCGCGGTCGGATCGCCTCGACATCGCGGTCGCGGAACTGAAGGACATCGCGCATTCGGTCAACGTGACGATCGGTGCGCGCGGCAGCTTGGTCATCGAAGGGCACTCGCGTCACGAAGTACCGGGTTTCCCGGTCAAGCCGATCGACACGAACGGCGCCGGCGACATCTATGCGGGGGCCTGTCTAGCCGGTTGGGTGCAGGGCATGCCGCCGGACGCCGCGGCCCGGTTCGGCAACTTCGCCGCGGCACGGTTGATCACGCGATACGGCGCGCGCCTCGCGACGCGCTCCGACTATCGCAGCGTCATCGACGATTTCCGCAAGCTACCGACGTAGCGGCGCATCACAGCCGAACCGCGAGTGCTTCGCCGAGTTCGATCCGCTGCGGCGACACACGGGCGCGATACGCGATGACTTCCACCCCCGCCGCGCGTGCCCGCCGCAAAGCGACGCCGTATTGCGGATCGATGTCGTCCGCCGGGACGACGCACCCGATGCCGTTGTGCTGAACGCAGAAGATCAAAGCGGCGCGGGCGCCCGCCTCGCACAACCGCTGTAGCGCCGCGACATGTCGCGTCGCACGCGCACTTTTCGCATCCGGGAACGCACCGACGCCGTCGTCGCGTAGCAGCGTGACGCTCTTCACTTCGATGTAGCAGTCGCGACCGTTGCGATCGCATAGATGAAAGTCGAAACGTCCGGTCCCGCCGGGAATCCGCGCCTCGTGCCGTATCAACGCACCGTCGAACGCCTCGATCCGTCCCGCGGCCAGCGCTTCGCCGACGACGACGTTCGCTCGACTCGGGTTCACACCGACACAATGCCCCGCTTCGGTCTCGACCAACTCGAGCGAATGGCGATACTTGCGCGCCGCGTTCGACGACGTCGAATACCAAATGCGACTTCCGGCAGCGTCGCACCCGGTCATCGCACCGGGATTCGGACAGTGAATCGTCGTGGTTTCGCCGTCGGCGGTGACGATGTCGGCGAGGAACCGTTTGTACCGCCGCAGCAAACGCCCCGCGCTCAGCGGAGGGTCGAACCGCATCAGCCGAACTCGCTTCGATCGCATGCGAACATGAGTGAGCAATCCCCTCGATTGTTCTGTTGTCAGACGTTTCCCGGGGCGCGTGCTGCTGCAGAAATGCCGAAGACGCGCGTCGCCTTTCCGGCAGGATCGCACACCTTTGGAGCACCTTTTGGAGCGCAAATTTCGCGCCCCGATTGCTATGGCCATCCCGGAAATCTTCTGGTAGCGTACGCGCCCTTCATTGGGGGCCCCCTCCCTCTCAATCGACCAGGCGCATGCCTCGGAGACGAGCGAACTACGGAAATGGCGGCTAAATCTCGGAAAAAGACAGCAGCAGCAAAACCGGCCGCGGCCAAGTCGACGACCGCCAAGCCCAAAGCGAAAGCCAAGCCCAAGGCGAAGCCCGCAGTGAAGGCGCCTGTGGTGAAAGCGCCGGTGGTAAAAGCAGCAAAGGCAGAGCCCACTCCTGTGAAGCAACCGAATACGAAACCGCGCGCCAAGACGGCAGCCGCGGTTGATTCTCCGTTCAAGAATTTCATCCCGTACGAGCCCAAGCGCGGCGAAGCGTACATGGACTCCAAACAGCTCGATCACTTCCGCGACATCCTGATGAAATGGCGACAGGAATTGATGGAAGAAGTCGACCGCACCGTGCACCACATGCAGGACGAGGCGGCGAATTTTCCGGACCCGGCCGATCGCGCCACGCAGGAAGAAGAGTTCAGCATCGAGTTGCGCACCCGCGATCGGGAACGCAAGTTGATCAAGAAAATCGACCAGACGATCGAACGGATCGATCAGGAAGACTACGGCTATTGCGACACGTGCGGTGTCGAAATCGGCTTGCGTCGCCTCGAGGCGCGTCCGACCGCGACGCAATGCGTCGACTGCAAAACGCTCGACGAAATCAAAGAGCGGCAGCTCCACGGCTGATTCTCCGCACCGGCGCCCGAATACCGTGATCGGACGCTTCGCACCTTCACCGACAGGGCCTTTGCATTTCGGGTCGCTGCTGACGGCCGTCGCGAGCTACGTGCACGCGCGCGCCGGCGGCGGCCGTTGGTTACTGCGGGTCGAGGACCTCGATACGCTGCGATGCGTTCCGGGCGCGGCCGATTCGATCTTGCGAACGCTCGATCGCCACGGTTTGCGGTGGGATGACCTTGCTTATCAACACGAACGCACTGACCTCTACCGCCAAGCGCTCGATCGACTCGTCGCCGACGGCCACACGTTCGTCTGTACCTGCAGTCGCAGCCAACTGCAGGACACGGATGTCTACCCGGGGACGTGCCGCACCAAAGACCTGCCGCATACCGGCGAAGGCGCGATCCGCGTGCGCGTACCGGTCAAGACGGTTGGATTCGTCGACGGCATCCAAGGCCCGTATTCCCAGCGCCTCGACGAAGACGTTGGCGATTTCGTCGTGTTTCGGCGCGACGGCATCTTTGCGTACCAACTCGCCGTTGTCGTCGACGATGCCACGCAAGGTATCACCGAAGTCGTGCGCGGCGCGGATCTGCTCGACAACACGCCGCGGCAACTCTTGCTGTTCGAACTACTCGGCGCCGCCGCGCCGACGTACCTCCACGTCCCGGTACTGGCGGACCGCAGTGGCCGCAAGCTCAGCAAACAGACAGCTGCGACCGCTGTGCGCGCCGACACCGCTACGGGCAACCTTCACGCTGCACTCGATCTCCTCGGTCAGAACCCACCGGCGTCGCTCGCGCACAGCACGCCTGCCGAGGTTCTCGCGTGGGCCGTCGACCATTGGAGCGTCGCCGCAATCCCGCGCGGCGTCGTAAATCCCGGCTTCGTGTGTGTCTGAGACGCCTTTGCTAACATCGACCGCCATCGATAGCAGTCCGTTGCCATGACCCGAATCCTGTTGGTCGACCCCGACGTCGTTCGTCGCGAACGGCTCGCCCGCGCGCTCGGCGATCACGGCGTCGAGGCCGGAATCGCGAGCGACAGCGAAGATCTGCTGACGACCGATCTCACGCGCATCGATGCGGTCGTTAGTCATACGGATCTGCGCAGCGGCGATGGCATCGCCATTCGCGGCCGAATCGGCAGTCGGCCGTTGATCCTGTTCACTGAGCGCGGCGACGTCCGACGCGCCGTCGACGCGATGCGGCGCGGCGCCGCGGACTACCTCGTCAGCCCGTTCGAAACGAGCGAATTGGTGGAAGCGATCGCGCGCAGTCTCGAGCGTAGCGACGTGGCCGGACCGCAACAGCCATGGCTTCATGTACCGATGGTCGGACACTGTCCGGCGATGCTCGACATGTTCGACCGCATCGAAGTGCTCGCGCATTCGGACGCGCCGCTGTTGATTCGCGGCGAATCGGGCTCCGGCAAGGAGCTCGTCGCCCGCGCGGTCCATGCCGCGAGCGCGCGGCGCGCACGCCCGATGATCTCACTCAACTGCGCGACCATCCCCACCAACTTGATGGAACCGGAACTCTTCGGTGATCGAGACGGCGGCGAACGCAGAGGCCTCATCGAAGCTGCCGCCGGCAGCACATTGTTCCTCGATGAGATCGGCTCACTGACCATCGAAGCTCAATCGCGCCTGCTGAGTCTCATGCTTCAACGCGACGAACCCGATGCGTCGCGCGGTCGGCCGATGGACGTCCGTATCATCGCCGCAACACATCGCGACTTGGCACCGCTAGTGGACGCGGGCCGCTTCAGCTCGGGTCTCTACGAACGCTTGATCGCGACTGCGCTCACCGTGCCGCCGCTCCGCGAGCGCGGCAGCGACATCACCGAGCTCGCCGCGCGTCTGCTGCGGCGAATCTGCTTCAAACTATCGCGACCCGAATTGACGTTGTCCGATGCCGCGCTTGCAGCGATTGCGCGGTACGATTGGCCGGGCAACGTACGCGAGCTCGAGAACGCACTCGAACGCGCGGTCATACTCTGCGACACCGGCGTCATCGAACCCGCGTTGCTCGCGATCGACGTGCCGAAATCGGTGCCTCCTGCGCCGCCACCGGCCGACGAAGGCGACGGTGATACGACGCTCGAGCGCTATTTCGTGAAGTTCGTGTTGGACCACCAAGATGCGATGACGGAGACCGAACTCGCGAACAAGCTGGGCATCAGCCGCAAGAGCCTGTGGGAACGTCGACAACGCTTGAACATTCCGAGGAAGCGCACCGGTGCCCGTGCGTTGCGTCGCGATGAAGCTCACTGATCCGCACCGCCGTTAGGCTTCCCTTTTTGCCGCAACCCCCGATACCATTTCGCACTCCGCTCCAGTGAACTCAAGACTGCAATGGCGTCTTCAGACGGTCTCGCGCCCGTGAGCGAGACCGGGCAATTTCCTGAACCTTTGCGCATGGGGGAAGCCGAACACGGCATCTCGGTGGATCTGGTCGATTCCGCCGCGCTCAGCGTCGTGCAAGGTTTGCGCGACGCCGGATTCGAAGGGTTGCTCGTCGGCGGATGCGTCCGCGACATGCTGCTCGGCGTCGCACCGAAAGACTTCGACGTCGCAACGAACGCGACACCGGAAGAAGTGCGCGGCGTCTTTCGCCGTTCGCGCCTCGTGGGCCGGCGTTTCCGTATCGCACACGTCCGCTTCGGACGCGAGACGATCGAAGTGTCGACGTTCCGCCGCCAGGTCGACTACGACGATGACGACGTCGTCCACAGTCATAGTCGGCGCGACTTGCGCGACAGAGATTCCGCGCGTTCCGCCGAAGGTATGATCCTGCGCGACAACGTCTACGGCGACATGCACGAAGACGCCTTCCGCCGCGATTTCACGATCAACGCGCTGTACTACGATCCGATCGAACGCACGCTGATCGACTACGTCGGGGGCCTCGCCGATCTGCGCGCGCGCCGCTTGAAGTTGATCGGCGACCCGAACGTGCGCTTCCGCGAGGATCCGGTGCGCATCCTGCGCGCGATACGCTTCTCGACGAAGCTCGACTTCGAGATCGAGCGCACGACCGACGCTGCGATTCCGGGCGCCGCGTACATGATCAACGCGGTCGCACCGGCGCGGCTGTTCGACGAGTTGTGCAAGCTGCTGTTGCAGGGCCATGCGACCGGTGCCTGGGAGCTGCTGCAGCGATACGAACTTGCCGATGCGCTCTTCCCGGATCACAACACCTCGACGCGTAGCCTCGATCTCATCCGCAACGCGATGGAAGGCACCGATCAGCGCGTGCGCGAAGACAAACCGGTCACGCCCGGATTTTTGATCGCCGTCCTGCTGTGGGATTCCTACCGCGAACGCCTCGCGCAACACAGCGACGCGATGCCGCTCGTCGAGGCGCGCGAGTCCGCGAGCGCGGAGGTGCTGCGCGACCAGAACGAAATCGCCGCGGTACCAAAGCGCTTCGCGCAATTCGTCCGCGAAGTGTGGCTGCTGCAACCCCGCCTCGAAGGCCCGCCGGGCAACGGCATCGACAAGCTCGTGACCCATCCGCGATTTCGCGCGGCGTACGATTTTCTGCTGTTGCGCGCGAGCGTCGGCGAAGTCGAGCAAGAAATCGCCGACTGGTGGACGAACTACCAAGCGGCCAGCGACGAAGAACGTAACTCGATGAGCAGCGCGCTCGCACCGGTGAAAGGCAGCAAGCGTCGCCGCCGCCGCCGCCGTCGCGGCGCGGCTTGAACGACGCGCACGCGTTCTCCATGATGGCGCCGGTCAAGCCGAGCGCAGTCGAGTAACTCCTGATGGCGACGCCGATCGCGAACATCGACGAAGCTGACTTTCCCCGCTTCGTCGCGGTCGAGGGTCCGATCGGGGTCGGCAAGACGACACTCGCGAAGCGCCTCGCCGAAACGTTCCACTATCCGACGCTGCTCGAACTCGCGGCCGAAAATCCGTTCCTCGATCGGTTCTACCGCGAAGGTGGACGCCACGCGCTGCCGACGCAGCTGTTCTTCTTGTTGAGCCGCGCGCGTCAGCTCGCCGAGCTCGGCGAAGGCGATCTGTTCCATCCGACCATCGTCGCCGACTTCCTGATTCAAAAGGATCGGCTCTTCGCCGAGATCACGCTCGATCCGAACGAATTGATGCTGTACGACCAGATCTATCGGTCGCTGTCGATCGCCGTGCCGAAGCCGGATCTGGTGAT
>DASRZO010000436.1:0-7316 GCA_035686405.1 Pseudomonadales bacterium
AATTCGCCGGCGGTTCGCTGTCGGTGCTGAATCGTTGGGACGGCCTGCGTCGCGCCGGCGCGGTCGCCCGCGCGATGTTGGTGTCCGCGGCCGCTTCGAATTGGGGCGTCGATCCGGCCGAATGTCGCACGCGCGACAGCACCGTCACGCATCCGGCGAGCGGCCGCAGCGCGAGCTATTTCGATCTCGCCATCGGCGCGGCTCGGATGCGCGTGCCGGACGCGGACAAGATCCGGCTCAAGTCGCGCGACGCGTATCGCTTGCTCGGGACGCGCGTACCGGGCGTCGACAACCGCGCGATCGTCACCGGCGCACCGCTGTTCGGTATCGATCAGACGCTGCCCGGGATGCGCTACGCGGTGTATCAGAAGTGTCCGGCGACCGGCGGTTCGGTGAAGAAGGCGAACCTGGACGAGATCAAGGCGTTGCCGGGCGTGCTCGACGCGTTCGTGTTGAACGGCAACGGCGACGTCGGCGCGTTGATGCCGGGCGTCGCGATCGTCGCCAAGTCGACGTGGGCCGCGATCAGCGCGAAGCGCAGCCTCGTCGTCGAATGGAACGAGTCGGACGCGGCGAAAGACAGCTGGTCGACGAGCATCGCGCAGGCCGAGCAACTGCTGAAACGCGGCGCCGACAAACCCGTCTCGGACAAGGGCAGCGTCGACGCGGCGATGAAGTCCGCGCGCACGACGGCCGAGGCGACGTATCGCTACGCGTTCGTGTCGCACGCACAACTCGAGCCGCAGAACTGCACCGCGTGGTTTCGCGATGGCGCGATCGAGTTATGGGCGCCGTCGCAGACACCGCAACGCGGTGCCGACAACGTCGCGACCGTGTTGTCGCTTCCGCCGTCGAAGGTCACGGTCCACCAGACCCGCGTCGGCGGCGGTTTCGGCCGGCGGTTGTCGAACGATTACATGGCGGAGGCGGCGGCCATCGCTCAGCGCGTCGGCGCACCGGTGAAGTTGCAATGGACCCGCGAAGACGACATGGCACACGACTTTTATCGCGCCGGCGGCTTTCACGCGCTGAAAGGCGCAGTCGACGAACGCGGCAAGCTCTCGGCCTGGCAACAGCACTTCGTGTCGTTCGCGAACAACGGCGATGCGGTGCCGGGCGGCACGATGTCGGAGCGCGTGTTCCCCGGTGAATTGCTCGCGAACTACCGCTTGATGCAGACGAACTTGCCGTGGCGTTCGCCGTGCGGCGCCTGGCGTGCGCCGGGCTCGAACGTGTTCGCCTTCGTGGTGCAGAGCTTCTTGCACGAGATGGCCGTCGCCGCAAAACGTGATCAGGTCGAATTCATGCTCGACGTGCTCGGCGAGCCGCGCTGGCTGTCGCCCGGTAAGACCGGTTCGTTGCACACGGGCCGTGCGGCCGGCGTCATCAAACTCGCGGCCGAGAAGAGCGGTTGGGGCAAACCGATGCCGGCCGGGCGCGGCCTCGGCCTCGCGTTCTACTTCAGCCACGGCGGGCATTTCGCCGAAGTCGCCGACGTCAGCGTGCATCCCAACAAGGCGATCGAGGTGCATCGCGTCGTCGTCGTCGGCGACGTGGGTCCGATCGTCAATCGCAGCATGGCGGAAAACCAGTGCGAGGGCGCGGTCATCGACGGCTTGAGCACGATGATGGGGCTGAAGGTGACGTTCGAGGACGGCCGCGTGCAGGAACAGAACTTCACGCAGTATCCGATCTTGCGGCTGCCGCACGCGCCGCCGGTCGAAGTGCATTTCATCGAAAGCGACTTTACGCCGACGGGCTTGGGCGAACCGGCGTTGCCGCCGCTCGCACCGGCGGTCGCGAACGCGATCTTCGCGGCGAGCGGAGCGCGGCCGCGAACGCTGCCGATCTCCGAAGAGGGGTACTCGCTGCTGTCGTGAATGTAAGCGGTGCCGCAGCGCGGTAGGCACCAGCGCGTGCGAAGCAACCGCGACCGACGCAATCGGTGCGCCCATCGCGTCGGCGACGACGGGTCCGAGATCGACCAGCAGCCGTGAACCGATGCGGCGTCCGGCGGCGATGCGTGCGCCGGATTCGCCTGACGGTCACGCTAGGTCGCGATGCCGAATAGCCCGCGCAAATGCGGATTCAGCAGCCGTCCGGTGGGATCGAGCGCCGCGCGAATCTCGAGATAGTCCTTGAACTTCGGATAGAGCTTCGACAGCTGTTCGTACTTCAGCGTGTGCAGCTTGCCCCAGTGCGGCCGGCCGTCGTATTTCCAGAAGATCGGCTCGATGACCTCGAAGTACGGCCGGTAGTCGTAGTTGGCGTCTTGATGCACCGAGATCGACGCGCGCGGTCCGCCCGAGAACATGCTCAAGGCAAGGTCGTCGCCCGCGACGTAGCGATATTCGAGCGGGAATGCGACGTCGATGTTCTGCTCGTCGACCGTGCGCAGGATTTCTCGCACGCACGCCGCCCCCGCTTCGAGCGGCACCGAATATTCCATCTCGTTGAAGCGATAGCTGCGCACGTTCGACAGGATCTTGTACGACACATCGACGACGGGCTCGGGCGCCGGGGCGACGGCAACCGCCGCTTCGATCATCGCGCTGCGCGCACCCGGCGGCACCTTCATCATCGCGCGCATCAAATCGTCGTAGGGATCGGCTTGATCCGGCGGCGGCATCGGATGGTTGATCGGTTCGTCGGTTTCGTCGATGACCTGCACGCTTGCGTACTTCGAATGCGTGAGCGGGAACATCTCGAAGTGCATGTGCGCGCGCGCTTGCTGATCGAACTCGGCGAGTACGTCTTCGGTCGGCTTCAGATACGTCGTCTTCTCCAGCCGATACGTCTTCATGTTGCGCATCCGCACTTCGGTGACGAAGCCGAGCGCGCCGAGCGACACCTGCGCGGCCGCGAAGAGCGCCGGCTCGCGCTGCGCGTCGAGATCGAGCACCTGGCCGGCCGGCGTGACGAGCTTCAATCCCGTCACGTACGCGGACAGCGTGTTGAGCGTGAGCCCGGTGCCGTGCGTCGCGGTCGAGATCGCCCCGGCGAGCGTTTGGCGATCGATGTCCGGCAGGTTGTACATCGCCTGGCCGATCGCCTCGAGTTCCGGACCGGCTTCGGACAAACGAATGCCGGCGCCGAATGTCGCTTGCAGCGTGTCCGCGTCGTGCGAGAGCACACCGGTCAGGCGATCGAGCACGACGAGATGACCGTCGGTGGGGACCAAACCGGAGAACGAATGTCCGGCGCCGACCGGCCGCAGCGGACCGTCGACGCGCGTCAGGAAATCGATCAGCTCTTGTTCGGTCGCCGGCGCGAATCGACCGGCCGGCTGCGACGTCTGCCCGCCCGACCAGTTGTGCCACGGCAGTGCCGTCGACGGCGATGGCTCTTGCGCACGCGTCAGATGCGGCGCCATTCCCGCGCCGAGTCCGCTCGACAGCGCCCCCGCGAGCAGTCGTCGGCGCGATAGAGCTTTCATGCGCCACCTCCGGTTGCCATGAAGCGAATGTAGGCGCGCAGGTCGTCGCGTTCGCAGTCCTGGCAATAGCCGAGCGGCGGCATGTTGCCGAAGCCGTTGATCGCGTGATCGAGCACGACGGCTTCGCCTTGCGCCAAGCGCTTGTTCCATGCGGCGGCGTCGCCCATCTTCGGCGCGCCGCCTTCGCCGCGGACGTGACACATCGCGCACGTGCGCGCCCAGCGGGCCTTGCCGAGATCGGTGATCTTCGCGTCCGCGAATGCGGTGGAAACGGAGGTATTCGATGCGTCGCGATGGCAAGCCGACACGGCGGCCACGCAGGCGAGCGCACAGACGACGACGATCGAACGAGACATGCGGTGATTCCCCAACGGCCGCGCCAGTGTAGCCGCCGTCAGGGAACGCATGCCATCACATCGGCTTCGGATTCGTCGTGTAGGTGATCGTGGTGTTGCGCGACGCTTGGAACGCGGCGTTCTGCGGCACGGCGCTCGGCGCGTCGGCACCGCCGCGCTTCAGTTCGGCGATCTGTTGATTGCGCTCGTCGACGCGCGCTTCGAGGCGCATCAGCTGGTCCTGCAGGTCTTCGATGCGGCGCGCCCGCTCGGCGAGCGTCGCGTCCTTGCCGCGCAGCAGACCGTCGAGCGACGTGCAGCGTGCTTCGAGTTCCGCATGCTGGGCGCGCAGTCCCTTCAGTTCGCGCGCGGTCGCATTCAGTTCGCGCTCGGTGCGATCCGCGCGTTGCGAGATGGCGATCAGCTGCGCGTCGGCGTCTGGCGACGGCACGTCGCCGGGAATCAGCGTCGGCGGCATGTCGGTTGCGTGCGGCGGCGGCTCGGTCGGCGCGGCCGGCACGGCCGGTACGTCGTTCGATGCTTCGACCAGCTGCAACCGCAGCGCGGTGACATCCGCGTTCAACGCGTCGATCTGTTCGTCGCGTTCGGAGAGCGTCTGCTTCAGGGCCGCGATGGCGTCGGTGAGTTCCGTGACGCGTAGATCGCTGTCGCGCAGCTTCTGCTCGTGCGCTTCGACGACGCTGCCGCGTTCGTGCGCTTCGGCCTCCTTCGCTTGCGCCGCGGCTTGGGCAGCCGCTTGTGCCGCCTGTGCCGCTTGTCCGGATTCCGACAGCGCGGTCGTCAGTACCCCAACGCGTTGTTCCCACTTCTTCGCGCTGTGCTGCAGCGCTTGGATGTGCGCCGCGTGCTTCGCGATTTCGGCGTTCGCAGCGACGAGTTTCTCGTCGGCCGCGATCACTTTGTCGTTGGCGGCGAGCAGCTTGGCTTCGAGCGTGGCTTGGTCGGCCGTCATCGAGTCGATCTTGAAGTCGCGGTCTTTCAGCAACTTCTGCATCGACGCGATCGTGTTCGCTTGTTCGCGCTGCTTCTCGTCTGCCGCCTGCAAGCGCTGATCGCGCCCTTGAATGGTCGCGTCGCGTTCGCGCACCGTGGCGTTCGACGTTTGCAGCGCCTTTGTCGTTTCGGCGATTTCGTGCGTCAGCATGTCGATGCGCTGCTCGAGCTCGTGCATGCGCGCTTTCTGCGCCGTGGCGTTGGCCGCGTGCTGCGAGATTTGCTCGCGCTGCGTCGCGAGTTTCGTTTCGAGCGATACGATGGTCGCTTCGCGTTCGGCTTTTTCCGTGCGCGTTTGATTCAGGTCCGCGTCGAGCGTGGCGATCGTCGCCTCGCGCTGCGCGATGATTTCGCCGCGGGCCTTCAGCGTATCCATCAGCTTCGGCAGCTGTGCTTCGAGCTTCGTGTAGTTTTCTTTCAACGTGCGGTTCGCGTCGCCGCGGCGCTTCGTCAATTGCTCGAGCAGCTCGCGTTGCTCGATGTTCTGGTCCAGCTTCGTCTGCAGGTCGCGAATCGTTGCGTCGCGTGTCGCGATCGTCGCTTGCGCGACTTCGGCGTTCGCGAGCAGGTCGGCGATCTCGCCTTCGAGAATTTCGTGGGATTTCTTGCCCGGCCCGCCGGCCAGTTGTTGTTCGAGCTCGGCGATCTTGTCGTCGCGCTGGATGAGTCCTTTCTTCAGCGCCTCGTAGCGCGCTTCGAGCTTTTTCATTTCTCCGGCGAGCTTCGGATCGCTCGACGTCGTTGCCGCGGGCGACTCTTCGGCCATCGGGTCGTCGATGACGTCGGGGCCGAGGCCGACGGTGCCGTCCTTGACGATCTGCAGTTCGGAGCGCGCGAGGCGAATCTCGCGATCGCGCTTGGCGATCTCCAAGTCTTTCTGCGAAGCCGCAGCTTCCGCTTGCGTCAACCGATCGCGCAGCGACTGCGCCTCGGTCGTCAGCATGTTGATGCGTTGTTCGCGGTTGCGGAGGTTCGATTCGAGCTGCGGAATCGCGCTCTTCGTCTCGTAGACGTTGCGCTTCAACTCGTCTTCGCGACCGCTGTTGGACACGCGGCGCGCGGTCCAGCCCATGGCAAAGCAAACGCCCGCCGTGGTGGCGAGCAGTGCGAGGGTCATGAACGAAAAGGTCACGAGATCAAATCCTTTTGCGCGTCTCGCGGACTCGAACAGTCGACGGACGGATGGTCCGGCACGCTCACTATTGAGCGTAAGCCCCACAAAAACAGTTAGATGCGTCGCGCTTCCACAGCGACCGAGCGCCTAAAGCGGAGAAGTGTGAATCGAGTCACGCGAGTGTGATGCGCCGAAACGCGCTGGTATGATGGCCGCCCCCATGCGCCCGTAGCTCAGTTGGATAGAGTGTTGGCCTCCGAAGCCAAAGGTCGCGCGTTCGAATCGCGCCGGGCGCGCCAAATCCTTTGGGCACCGCGCCGAGCCGCGGGAAGCCTGTGACGCACGGCGCAGACTCCCACCTTCTATTCGAGACCCGGCATGCGCGCTGCGCGCGTGATGGCGGCGCGGCGGTCCTGACGTTCACCCAGCCGACACCGCGGATCAGCGCCGACATCCTCGATGCCTTCCATCGTGCGCTCGACGCGTGCGAGCGCGATCGATCGCCGCTCGTGATCACGTCTGGCGCCGAGCATTTCGCGATGGGTGCAGACCTCGACGCGGAGCTCGCGGCGGCCGCTGACGGGCGTACCGAGGCGCTCGAGCGTTTGCTCGAGCGTTACCAACGCACGATGCTGCGGCTTCGGCATGGTTCGGTGCCGACCGTGGCCGCCGTACACGGCGCGGCGATCTCCGGCGGTTGCGAAGTCGTCATGCATTGCACGCACGCGGTCGTGCACGACTACAGCGGCATCGGGCTCGGCGAGGCGTCGATCGGCGTCATTCCCGGTGGCGGCGGCGTGAAGGAATTCGCGTTGCGCGCGTCGCGGTCGAGCGACCCGACGGCGGCGATCGAGGCTGCATTCGACGTGATTTCCGTTGGCCGCGTCGGTCGCGGGATCGACGAGTCGTTGCAGTTCGGCTTTCTCGACGCTGCGGCGTTGACGCGGTCCAACGATCACGTCGCGACGGCGAAGCGCGTCGGCATGGATCTCGCTGCGACGCATCGGCCACCGGCTGCGAATCCGCGCTTCGCGGTCGCGGGTCCGGACATGATCGAGCGTCTCGTTGCTCGCATGAGGCCTGCGCGCGACCGCGGCGAGATCGGTCCGCATCAGCTCGAGGTGGGTTCGCGTATCGCGTGGGTGCTGTGCGGCGGCGACGACGCGAGGCCGGAGCGCTCCGAAGCGGAAATGCTCGAGTTCGAGCGTGCGAAGTTCCTCGAGTTGATCTGGATGCCGGGGACGCAAGCTCGCCTCGAACACTTCAACGAGACCGGGACGCTGTTGCGCAATTGACGCGACGACGCAATCGCAATTCGACCGCGTTTCGAATGGTCACGTACAGAATGGAGCGCTGCGGTGATAGGCGATGTCGCGACCGCGGCTTCATCGCTAAGCTGTCGCGCCACATGACGACC
>DASRZO010000437.1:0-2079 GCA_035686405.1 Pseudomonadales bacterium
CGCGTCGGCGGCGAGCTGGTTGTACGACTGGCTCGCCATCTGGTCGAGCTGTTCCGCTGAAATCAGCATGAATTGCGAGCGGTTCACACCGACGGCCCCGGTGTTCGTCGTGGTCTCGCAGCCGGATATTGCGAGCGCGATTGCCCACGCGAGCGCACGCGCGGCGGGCGCGACCGCGCGGCGGCCGCCCGGCCGAACTGCCGCGCATTCGAAGACCCTACCGAGTCGTTTCGTCATCGCCCCTTCGACCCGTCGACGGAGTGCGTGTTGCGCATGGTACCGCGGCTCGTATGTGCTCTTGTCCGACAAGATATCGGCGCCAGCGCGAGGTGCGGGGACGGGCCGATCTTGCGATCGAAGACCGTGCCGGCACCACGGTCACCGTGCCGGCAACGGTTCACCTGCGATCGCCCTGCGTAGCGCTCTGGAGGTGCGGCGTTCGCGTAAGGGGCCGTGTCCGTTGGTAGAAGGTCGGCTTGCGTCGTCGACGAACGCGAACGTCCTCATCGCGACCTCGAGTCAGACGAGACGGTGGCGCTCGTAATTCCGACGGCCGTCGCCCGACGAAGAGTCGGGCACGCCGTTCGCCAACGAGCCCACACGGGCGTGATGCGTTCGCGCCGTCGCAAACGACGCGTTACGCTGACGACCGTTCGAGGGGCAGATCGAAGGGAAGGTATCCGATGAATGCGGTTCGCAGAGTGAATGCGGCTCTGGTGGCGGCGTGCACGTTGTTCTTGGGCGGTTGCGCGACGGAGGCGCACCAAGCGGTGCCGACCGAAGCGCCCGCATCGGCGGCCACGCCGTATGTCGGCCCGAAGAGCGCGCTGATCGTCGGCAACTTCGCGAACAGATCGAGCTATCTGCAGGGCATGTTCTCCGATGGCGTCGATCGCCTCGGTTCGCAGGCGAAGACGATTCTGATCGGAGATCTGCAGACCACCGGCCGTTTCAACGTCCTGGATCGCGACAATCTCGATGCGTTGGCGCGCGAAGCGAAACTCAAAGGAACCGCGCAGACGCTGCAGGGCGCCGACTATGCGATCACCGGCGACGTGGTCGAGTTCGGCCGCAAAGAGGTCGGCGACCAGCAGCTGTTCGGCATTCTCGGGGCGGCGAAGACTCAAGTCGCGTACTCGAAAGTCACGTTGAACGTCGTCAATGTTCTGACCTCGGAGGTCGTCTATTCGGTGTCGGGTGCCGGCGAATACTCGCTCAGCAACCGCGAAGTGCTCGGCACGGGCGGAACGGCCGGCTACGACTCGACGTTGAACGGCAAAGTGCTCGATCTTGCGATCCGGCAAGCGACCGACGCGTTGGTGGCCGGCCTCGAACAGGGCAAGTGGCGTACGCAGCCGTAGTTCGATCGTGCGGCAAGCTCGCGCATGCGCCTTAGTGATCTTGTTGGCGGGTTGTCAACACTACCCGACGCGCTATGCGTGGGGTTCGTACGAGACCTTGATCTACGTCTCGTACGCGGAACCCGGCCAAATGACCCCCGAGGCGCAGGTCGACACCCTCGAAAAGGACGAACAACTCGCCGCGTCGAAGAAGTGGCCGATGCCGCCCGGTTGGCATGCACACCTCGGCTACCTCTATGCGCAGATCGGCCGGCCCGAAGACGCCGCGCGCGAGTTGGCGGCGGAGAAGACCGAATTTCCGGAGTCCGCGGTGTTCGTCGACCATCTGCTCGACAATCTGAAGCGACCGCAGCCGCAATGAATCGGTTGTGCAACTACGCGCTATTGTCCATCGCGATCGGGATGGCCGGGTGTGCGTCCAAGCCGTACGACTACGCAGCGTTCTGGCAACACCCGCCGCGATCGATTCTGGTCTTGCCGCCGCTCAACGAGACGTCCGTCGTCGACGCGACGTACACGTATCTGTCGACGGTCTCGCAGCCGTTGGGCGACCGGGGCTATTACGTATTTCCGGTCGAAGTGGTCGATCAGTTGCTGAAGTCGAACGGCATGCCGACTGCCGGAGAGATGCACGACGTACCGCTCGCCAAAGTGGCCGAGGTGGTCGGCGCCGATGCCGTGCTGTACGTGGCGGTCGACAAATACATGACCCGCTATG
>DASRZO010000438.1:0-4045 GCA_035686405.1 Pseudomonadales bacterium
AACTTCGGCGGTGGGGATGGTAACTGCTCGCCGCTGATCGTCGTCGTCGCGCTCGGTGATCCAGGTGTTCCCGTCGTTTGAACGTCCGCCGCATACACCGTCGGCACGCACATCGCCAACGCCGCGATCAGTCTCGTCCGCCACCCCTTAGTCGCCATGTTGGTTCTCCCTGGTTCGACGTCTATTTCGCTTTCTGGACTGCCGGCGGCGACCACGTACCGTCGATGATCGACGGTGCCTTCTCGCTCGGCCAGTACATCCGCATCATCAGTAGGAATTTTCCGGGGGGCGCCGGCAGCCAGTTCGACTCGAGGTCCTTACCCGGCGATTCGTGCTGAACGTATAGGTCGGTCGATCCGTCGGCATTCGTCTTCAGGCTCTGCCGCGGGCTGATCGAGTAGCGGTTCAGCGGGTTGTCGACGAAGAAGTACTGCGCGTTGTACATCGTGATCGACCAGAAGCCTTCCGCCGGCGGCAACTGCCCTTTCGGGAAATGCACGACGTATTTGTTCGCACCGTCGTAGTCGTTGCCGCTCGGGTCTTTGAGAGACGTCGGATAGATCGCGTCCTGCACGCGATTCGCGCCGAGCCCGATCGCCGTCACGAGCGCGCGGTTCAAGTAGTCGGTGCCGTACATGCCGGTTTGCGTGTCGTAGTTCCAGCCGTTCAGGTGTTTCACGTGATCGCCGATCTTGAACTGGATCATGATTCGGTCGAACGCGACCGACGGAATGCGCTGCAGGAAATCCGCGCGCAGCTTCGAACTGTCGAACGGCTGCCCCGGTACGAGGCCGATCTTCGCGAACTTCGCGAGCGCGGGCGCGTCGGCTGCAGCCGGCGGGTTGGCCTTCATCAAATCCGCGAGCAGCGAGAAATACTCGACCGCGCTCATCCGATTGACCTGGTCGCGCACCGCGGCCTTCATGTCGATCGACGGATCGACCTTGCCGGCCGCCGGCGTGTATGGCTTTCCGTACGACGAAAGAGGAACCAACTGCATTTGATCTTGCAGCGCGTGAACCGCGGCATAGTCCTCCGGCGTTCCCGTGCAGTAGATCCGTGCGATCAGCCACACGAGGTTCGTGGGCGATTTGTACTGCTTCACGCCTGGCGGCAACGTGCCGGTCCAACCGGGCGCGGTGATCGCGTACGTCTGTGCGCCGGTACCGGTCGTGCGTTTGCCGGGCACTTCGAACACGTTGGTCCAGCCGTCGAGCATCGGAAACAGCGCATAGCGCCCCTTCAGGTCCGGAATACTCAGCACCCACGGCTCCTTGCCGACGTCGAAGAACGCGCTCGTGTACAGCGTGTCGGCGTTCGGCGCGGTAACGTCGGTGAACGACGCGTTCGGGTATTCGCGCATCTTGATGAGCTGTCCCATCGGCGCGCGCGTGCCTTCGGGCTTCGCGACGTTCGTCATCACGCGCCGCGTCATCTCCATCGTGACGAGCGGATAGCCGTAGACGTACGCGTCGGTTGCGAGCCAGAAGTCTTCGAGACCTTCCAAGCCTTCGAACGGCGATCCTTCGACGCCGGCGGCGTCGATGCGCGCCGCGAACACCATAGCGAGCGCCGCCGCAGCGGCAACGTTCATTAGACGTCTACGCGACCATTCCATCGCTGCACTTCTCCTCGACAAACGTGTATGAATTCGGTGATCGGCTTCGCTACCGTACCATCGGCGCCGGACCTGCGCGCCGGTCGGTGCGGGTTGCGAGGCGCGCTACTGAATGCCGCAGGTCGATTTGATCTCGGCGATTTTCTGATCGAGCATCTTGTTGTAGTCGCCGCTCGCCACCTGCACCTTCTCGCCTTCCGTACCGGTCGCAGCGCCGGCGACGAGGCCGATCGGCGTAATCGCCGACACCCCTTCGAGAATCTGTTTGCCGGTGCTGACCTTCTCCGCTTCGAGCGCACGCAGGTCGCCTTCGGCGGTCGCGCAGTTCACCGGCGCGGCGATTTGCTGTTTCTCCGTTTGGGTAATCGGCGGCTGACACGCGGTCACGCTGAACAACGCCAAGCCGATCAAGAACACTCTCATCATCCGTATCCCCTTTTTTCCGTCCGAGCTGTTTCTGTCCACGCCGTTTCTATATGAGTTGGTCTGCGCCAAGCGTCGTAAGCGTCACCGCCCCGATCCGAGGCTCTTCAACGCGATGCCCGACGATACGTACCGGCCGCGTTCGAGCACGGTGTCGACCGCCGCGAGCAGGTCGATCGCAAGCCGATGCTTCAGGACCACGCCGTCGGCGCCGGCATCGAGCAGTTGCTTCGCGACGTCGGGCGCGTCGTGCTGCGTCAACACGATCACCGGTGCATGCGCGTCCGCACGCAAGCCGCGGATCGCCGCGGCCGCATCGCCGCCGAGCGTCGCCAAATCCGCCACGATCACGCTCGGCCGCAATCGCGCGGCCCCGGCGAGCAGCGAATGCGCGTCCGACACGACGAACACGTTCGTGAACACGCCGCCGAGCAACTCGCGCAACCCGGCGACGACGAAGTCGTTTCGCTCCGCCAACAGCACCGTGTCCGGTTGCACGGCGGCGTCGGTCAAGGCGCGGGGACCGCTCGGTAATACACGCCGTTCGCGCCATACGACGGCAAGAACCAATTGTTGCCGCACAAGTAGTAGGTGGAGCCGTTGACGTTCGGCGTCGCGCACCCCGGTGGGATCGTTGGGTAGATCGCGCCGACGGTGTACGTGGTGTGAACGGCGTCCACGCTACCCGCCGCATAACCGGCCGCATACGAGTTCGCGCTGCCGGCGGCGACGCCGGCGTTGTACGAGTTCGCCTGCGCGACGCCGGCGTTGACGCCGGCGTTGTACGCGTTCGCCGAGGCCGCGGCGTTGGCATTCGCGTTCGCGGTCGACGTCGCCGCGGTCGCAACCGCTGCGCCGACCACCAGCCCGGCAGCGGCTGCGCCGGCCGTCGACCATCCGCCGCAGTTGTTACAGCCGGAGCTGTAGTAATTCACGGTCGTCGGCGGATGGTAGGCATACACGGCAGTCGTGCCGTAATACGGCGTCGGCGGGTGATAGGCCGCCGTCGTGCCGTAGGCGTTCGTGTGGTACGCCGTGTCGCCCGACACCGCAGTCGTCCCGTAGTAGCCACTGTGCTCCGCGCCGTAACCGTTCGCGGCGGTCTCGCCGCCATAGGCGTTCGTGTGTTCGGCGCCGTTCGCGTTCGCCTGCGACGAGCCGCCGTAGGCATTCTCGTGGCTCACGCCGCTCGCAGTCGCTTGCGACGAACCGCCGTAAGCATTCGTGTGCTCGGCGCCGCTGGCGTTTGCCGCGGACGAGCCGCCGTACGCGTTGGTGTGTTCGACGCCCTGGCCTTCGTGCGCCTCGGTACTGCCGCCGAACGCATTCTCGTGCGTGCCGCCTTCGCCGGCCGATCCGCTGGTGTGGCCACCGTACGAGTTCGCGTGTGTCCAGCCGAACACGGCGCTGCTCGAAGCTGCCGCCAACGAGAATGCAATGGCGATGGCGATGTGTTTCATCACGGCCTCCTCAGTTCGGTGATTGCGGCGCAGCGGCCGGCGCACTCGGCGCCTTCGGCGGTTTCATGCCGGCCGGCATCTGATCCGGCCGGGCAAACGCGATCTTCGTCGCACCCGCCGCCTGCGGCGTCGCGAACGCATTCGCCGGTACCTTCGGATCCAGCTTCCAGTCGTACAGGTTCATGTCGTGCCGCAGCAGCGACGGATCGTTCAGATACACCGCCCGCAACTTCCGCGGCAGCTTGTCCTGTGCCCCGATCCAGATCTGCGCGAACACCGCCCCGTTCGCGAACGCCACCATGTCCGTCGTCGTGTCGTCGATCACCTTCGACTGGCCGATGTAGAACGCGATCTGTAGCCCATCCGACAGGTCCTTGTACGGATCGGTGACGATCACATCCGTAAACGGGTAGTAGATCGCCGCATCGTCGAAGACCTTCTCCAGGGTCGCATCGATCGTCGCCGGCGCCGGTCCGCTCGCCACCAGGTTCTCCGCCGGTGCGAACGCGGTCATGGTCTTGCCGTCGTAGTAGAACTCCGTCGC
>DASRZO010000439.1:0-2564 GCA_035686405.1 Pseudomonadales bacterium
ATGCTCGCGTACATGAGCGACCTCGACTTCATGAGCACGTCGCTGTTGCCGCACGGCCGCTCGCCCGGCGGCGACCGCAACAACTTCCAAGGCGCGAGCCTCGACCACGCACTGTGGTTCCACCGCCCGTTTCGCGCCGACGAATGGCTGTTGTTCGCGAAGTCGAGCCCGAGCGCGTCGGGTGCGCGCGGCTTCGTGCGCGGGCAATTCTTCAACGAACGCGGCGAGCTGATCGCGACCGCGGCGCAGGAATGCCTGATTCGCGTCCGGGAGTGATGAACCGGGAAGGCTGCCCCCTATAAGGCAGGAACGGTGCCGGGCGTCGATGTGTTGCCGTCGACCGGCACCGCGTCAGGTCGCAAACAAATCAACGCCGAGCACCATTGAAGCACGCGTTAGAGCGCCTTCATGATCGCTTCGGCGCTCGACACTTCGAACTTGCCGGGCGCTTCGACGTTCAGCGTCTTCACGACGCCGTTCTCGACGATCATCGCGTAACGCTGCGAGCGCTTGCCGAGACCGAACGCGCTGCCGTCCATCTCGAGGCCGAGCGCCTTCGTGAAGTCGCCGTTGCCGTCGCCGACCATCAGCAGGCTCTCGGCGTTCTTGCTCTTGCCCCACGCGTCCATCACGAACGCATCGTTCACCGACAGACAGACGATGCTGTCGACGCCCTTCGCCTTGATCTTGTCGGCGTTGACGACGAAGCCCGGCAGGTGCGCCATCGAACACGTCGGCGTGAACGCGCCCGGCACCGCGAACACCACCACCTTCTTACCGGCGAACAGTTCGTCGGTCGTCACCGCGGCGGGCTTGCCGTCCTTGAACATGTTCAATTTGGCCGCCGGCAGTTTGTCTCCAACCTTGATCGTCATGGTCGCTCCGTTAACTCGAAACCGTGAGGACGGCAGAGTGTGGTGAAAGGCGCCGGGGGCGTCAATCGCACGGACCGTGCGCGTCGATCGCCGCCGATCGGCGTCGCGCGCGCGTCAGATGCGCGAAACGTTCGACCACACGAGCGGATTCTTCGGCCCGTTCGCGAGCGAACCCGCCGGAAGGTCGGCGAGCCAATGCTGCAGATCGCCGCGCTGAAAGTCGTTCGCCGCGGCGATGCGCGTGCCGTCGGCGAAGTAGATGATCGTCATGACGCTGCGCATCGTCGTCGACGGATTGCCGGCTGCGCCATGGATCGTCCAACCGGCGTGGAACGTCGCGTCGCCGGCGCGCAACGCGCCGTGCGTGTCGACCGCAAAGCCGCGATCTCGAATCACGCCGTCGAAATACGCCTGCGATTCGTCGCCGATGCCGTTGCAGCCGAGATCGCCGAACGCGTGCGAGCCCGACGCGAAGCGCATCGAACCGACGTCCGGCGGAATGTCGACGAGCGGCATCCACAGCGTGATCGTGTGCGTCGTGTCGAGCGGCCAATACGTCTGGTCTTGGTGCCACGGCGTGTAGCCGCCGCCGGGTTCCTTGTACAGCGCTTGATCGTGATAGAGCCGCACGCCGTCGACGCCCATCAACTCCGCCGCGACGCGCGCGAAGCGGCGCGCCAGCGTGAAGCCGGCGATCGGCGCTTCGCGCCGCCACAGATTCGGCGATTGCACGAACGCCTTGCCGTAGGTCTCGCGTTCCTCGAGCGGCCGCTTGTCGTAGCGGAACTGCATCGTCGCCGCGTCGATGTGCGGCCGATACGCAGCGGCCTCGCTCGCGCTCGCGAGGGCGCGGATGCAGACGTGGCCGTCGCGTCGAAATGCAGCGATCGACCGCGCGTCGAGCGGATGCGGATCGTCGAGCCGCGGCAACATCGTCAGCGCCATGCGAAGAGCGGTTGTTCGTAGTGCGCGACACGGGTCGCGCGCCCGGCGATGCAGACCTCGCGGAATTGAAACAGCATCGCCGCCGTCGGCGCCGCGATCCAACTGTCGCCGACCGGCATGCGCAACACCGGATGGTCGCTGCCTTCGAGCGGCTCGAGCGCGGGTGCATCGGCGCGCATGAACTCGTCGATCGGAATGCGGTGGATCGATTCGACCTCGGCCGGATTGCGAGCGAGTTTCCGTCTTGGCCCCGCCCACACGACCACCGGCGTGATCGCATAGCCGGAGCGAGTGACGAAATCGTCGAGGCGCCCGATCACCGTATCCGCATCGAGCGCGAGGCCGACCTCTTCGCGCATTTCGCGCAGCGCCGTTTGCTCCGGCGTCTCGCCGGCGTCGATGCGGCCGCCCGGCAACGCCCATTGTCCGGCGTGATCGCGCAACTGCGACGAACGTCGCGTCAGGATCAGCGCGGCGCGCGTTTGCCACTCGGTGTGAGTCGGTAGACCACTCAAGTCGGCCCCGAACGCTTCGTCGGCAACGGTGATCGCGACCGCGGCCGAGCGGTGTCGGTGATCGCCGCGACGTTCGACCGCAAAGCGCGCGAGATTCTCGCGAATGCGTTGCTTGAGTCGGTCGTCACACTCCACGATGATCACCTCGCGTGCGACCGGCAGCATGCCAAAGACCCGCCGACGGCTCAAACGTTCACATGACCGCAGAACCCAAGAACGAACGCAGCGC
>DASRZO010000440.1:0-5585 GCA_035686405.1 Pseudomonadales bacterium
ATCGATCGCCGCTCGTGATCACGTCTGGCGCCGAGCATTTCGCGATGGGTGCAGACCTCGACGCGGAACTCGCGGCGGCCGCTGACGGGCGTACCGAGGCGCTCGAGCGTTTGCTCGAGCGTTACCAACGCACGATGTTGCGGCTTCGACATGGTTCGGTGCCGACCGTGGCCGCCGTACATGGCGCGGCGATCTCCGGCGGCTGTGAAGTCGTCATGCATTGCACGCACGCGGTCGTGCACGACTACAGCGGCATCGGGCTCGGCGAGGCGTCGATCGGCGTCATCCCCGGTGGCGGCGGCGTGAAGGAATTCGCGTTGCGCGCGTCGCAGTCGAGCGACCCGACGGCGGCGATCGAGGATGCATTCGACGTGATTTCCGTTGGCCGCGTCGGTCGCGGGATCGACGAGTCGTTGCAGTTCGGCTTTCTCGACGCTGCGGCGTTGACGCGGTCGAACGATCACGTCGCGACGGCGAAGCGCGTCGGCATGGATCTCGCTGCGACGCATCGGCCGCCGGCTGCGAATCCGCGCTTTGCCGTCGCGGGTCCGGACATGATCGAGCGTCTCGTCGCTCGCATGAGGCCTGCGCGCGACCGCGGCGAGATCGGTCCGCATCAGCTCGAGGTGGGTTCGCGTATCGCGTGGGTGCTGTGCGGCGGCGACGACGCGAAGCCGGAGCGCTCCGAAGCGGAAATGCTCGAGTTCGAGCGCGCGAAGTTCCTCGAGTTGATCGGGATGCCGGGGACGCAAGCTCGCCTCGAACACTTCAACGAGACCGGTACGCTGTTGCGCAATTGACGCGACGACGCAATCGCAATTCGACCGGGTTTCGAATGGCCACGCACGGAATGGAGCGCTGCGGTGATAGGCGATGTCGCGGCCGCGGCTTCATCGCTAAGCTGTCGCGCCACATGACTACCAACCGTTCAACTCGTTCGGACGTGCTGCGTGCGCTGGCTGCGTGAGTCGCCGGCGTCGCTGCTCGCGGCGGCGCTGGTGCCGCTGTTCGGGCTGCTCGTCGTCGCGCGCGGCCGCAACGCCGATTGGGATTTCCGCAACTACCACTGGTACAACCCGTATGCGTGGTTAACCGGGCGGCGCGAGATCGACGTCGCGGTCGCGCACCACGCGACGTACTACAACCCGTTGCCGGACGTTCCCGCGTTTCTCGCGGGGCAAGTGTTGCCCGGCTGGGCGGTCGCGTTCCTGCTCGGTTGCGTACACGGCTTGAACCTGTTGCTCGTGTATCGGCTCGCGCGCCGCGCATTGGACGCGCAAGCGCACACGCGCGCGGAGTGGATCGCGCTCGCGCTCGCGGTCGCCGGCACGACCGGCGGCATGGCGCTCCTATTGGTTGGTAACGCGAGCAACGACCTCACGGTCAGTCTCTTCGTGTTGCTCGCGCTGCTCGTGATCGTGCGCCATGAAACGATTCGGCCTGCACCGCGCGGCGACCTCGCGCGGTTCGGGATTGCCGGACTCGTGTGCGGCAGCGCGATCGGAATGAAGCTGACGATGGCGCCGTTCGCATTCGGCCTCGCTGCCGGTGTCTTCGCGATGCGTGCGCCATTACGCACTCGTCTGACGCGCACGACGGTGCTCGGCGTCGGTGGCGTGATCGGCGTGCTCGCGTTCGGCGGTGCGTGGGCGTACGAGCTGTGGCGCGAGACCGGCAACCCGTTCTTCCCATACTTCAACGATTGGATCCGCTCGCCGCTGATTCTCGATGCGTCGTATCGGGACGAACGATTTCTGCCGCACGGCGCGGTGGAAACGGTGCTGTATCCGTTCGTGTTCGCGTTGGATGGGAGCCGCGTCAACGATTTCCCGTTCCGCGACGTGAAGCTCGCGCTCGCGTACGCGATCGTGCCGCTGGCGCTCGTGTGGTACGTCGTCGCGCGCCCCCGCGCGATCGTGGCGGACCGCCGCGCGCCGACACCGACGATGCAGCTCTTGTTCGTGTTCGCGCTCGTCAGCTATGCGGTGTGGGTTGCCGTGTTCGGGGTGTATCGATACGTCATCACGCTCGAGATGCTCGCGCCGTTGCTGATCGCGTTGGCGTTGTCGCTCGTCGTCCGCAACGAGACGGCGCGCGTGCTCGCGCTCGCGACGCTGTGGATCCTGGCGTTACTCGGCACGGATTGGCGGACGGTCGCATTCGGCACCGTGTCGGGGCCGTGGCACGGCGGCTACGTCGACGTCACGCATCCGCCGCTGGCCGATCCGGCGCACACGCTCGTCGTGATGGCGGGCACCGAACCGATGGGCTACGTCGTACCGTCGTTTCCGCCACAGGTCGCGTTCCTGCGCATCGACGGCTGGCTCGATTCGCCGCAGTCGCACTCGAAATTCGGCGACCGGATGCGCGCGCGTATCGACACACACGACGGGCCGATCTTCGGGATGTTCAGCGACAGCGAAACCGCGCGCGCACTCGCCGCGTTCGACGCCGACGGTTTGGTCGTGGCCGGCGATTGCGAGACAATCCGCTCCAACGTCGGCGACCCGTTGCAATGGTGCGCCTTGAAACGCAAACCCGTCCCTGAGTGAGCGCGCGCCATGAACGCATCGTCAGAGAATCGAGCTCCGAGGATCGCCGTGTTGTTGCCGTGCTACAACGAGGCGGTTGCGATCGGCGCGACGGTCGCTGCTTTCAAGAAGGCGCTGCCGGATGCGGCGATCTACGTGTACGACAACAATTCGAGCGACGCGACGTTCGACGTGGCGAAGGACGCCGGCGCGATCGTCCGGCGCGAGCACGTGCAAGGCAAAGGCGCGGTGGTGCGGCGGATGTTCGCGGACGTCGACGCCGACATCTACGTGCTGTGCGACGGCGATGACACGTACGACGCGGCGGCCGCGCCGGCATTGGTCGATCGGATATACGACGAACGGCTCGACATGATCACCGGCGTGCGCAAGGAAACCGACGTCGCCGCGTACCGGCCCGGCCATCGTTTCGGCAACCGCTTGCTGACCGGTCTCGTGCGTTGGGTATTCAACGCGAAGGTCGGCGACATGCTGTCCGGCTACCGGATTCTGTCGCGGCGCTTCGTGAAGAGCTTTCCGACGCAGTCGACCGGCTTCGGCATCGAGACGGAAATGACGGTGCACGCGCTGCAACTCTTGATGCCGACCGACGAAGCGAACACCGCATACAAGGAGCGCCCGCCGAATTCGGTGAGCAAGCTGCGCACCTATCACGATGGCTGGCGCATCCTGATGCTGATCATCGCGCTCGCGAAGGAAGAGCGGCCGCTATGGTTCTTCGGAATCATCGGTGTCGTACTGGCGCTGCTCTCGATCGGCATCGCGATTCCGATCATCGTCGAATACCTGCACACGGGACTGGTGCCGCGCTTTCCCACCGCGATTCTGGCGACCGGCATCATGCTGGTCGCGTGGTTGAGCTTCGTGTGCGGATTCATTCTCGACACGGTCACGCGCGGCCGTTGGGAATTGAAACGCCTGCACTATTTGTCGATGCCGTCGCGAATCGACTCGCGGTGAATGCAGTCACGCGGATCGTCGGGCGGCTCGCTCAGCTCGAAGTGATTCGCTTCGGCGCGATTGGGACGGTCGCGTTCTTCGTCGACACGGCGACGTTGTACGCGGTGCTCGCGACCGGTCTCGGCTTCTACGCGGGGCGCGGCGTGTCGTATATGGTCGCGGTGACGTTCACCTGGTACGGCAATCGGCGCATCACGTTCGCAGAGTCGCGTGCATACGGTGTCGCGGCGACCGCGCGCGAGTGGCTCACGTTCGTCGCGGCAAACTCGGTCGGCGGCGTCGTGAATTACGCGACCTACGCAGCGCTCGTTGCGAACGTGGGACTGGTGCGCGGCTATCCGGTGCTCGGCGTCGCCGCCGGCTCGCTCGCGGGCATGACGGTGAATTACACGCTCAGCAAGTTCGTGGTGTTCCGCTCGAAAGCGGAGAAGAGCTAACGACGGAACAAGGGGGTGCGGCCCGAGTCCGTTCGGGCCGCGTCGAGGGAAATGCGGTCAGTCGTCCTTGCCGAAGGTGCGCGGGTTCTGCAGAACTTCGAACGTCTGATTCTCGCCGTGCTGCCCGGTATAGAAGACGCGCCACCCGAACTGGAACGGGATCGGTAGCTTCGCCCCAAGCAGACCGAACGCGCTCGGATCGCCGTCGGAGACGTGGATGCCGGTGATCTCGTTGTCGCCTTCGTTGCCGGTACCGCTCAATGCCGAATCGATCGTTGCCGAGGGGTCACGACCTTGCGCGATGATGCGAACCGGAACATTGGCAGAGTTCGAATAATCCTTGCGGACGTCGAACATGTACGCGGAATCGAGCGCGTTGCGCTGGTTATGCAACGTGTCACCGGCGTCTTCGACGAACACGACGCGGTTCGCGCTCCAGAACGCGACGTTGTCGAACCCCGTGTGCGCCTGATCGCAGCGATAGAACATCGTCAGCTTGCCGGTTGCGGCCGTCGGGCTCGCCTGCACGAGTTTGAGGATCGCGCCCCAGCCGCCGTGCCCGGGGTTTGCGGCAGACGTCGCGTCGGTGTCCCCCGTTTCGGAGAAGTAGAACTCGCGGAACAGCGTGCCTGGACGGAACTGGCCGTTCTCCGGACGCTTGAACGGCGTCGCCTTCGCGTTCTTCGCGAGTTGGTTCGCGTTGAACGGCGTCGTGCCGTCGGTCTTCGTGTCGTGGACGGTGACCCACTTCGTGTCGAAGACGTTGCCGTACGTGTGCAGGTCTGCCATGTCCTGGGTCAGCGCGGTCGTCGTTTGGAACGCGATCGGTTGGCCCGGATTCGCCTTCGACATCGCCTGCAGCGCCTGCAGTTTGCCGCCCGCGAGGAGATCGTGGCGGTCGTACGGGATGAACCGATAGATGAAGCTGTTCGGCACCTTCGCGTTCGTTTCGACCTTCGAACCGCCGAGGTCCTCGACGATGTAGATCGTGCCGTCGAGCGTCGCCTGGATGCCCTCGTAGCCGCCGCGGCCGATGATTCCGGTCAGGTTGTCGACGGTCGACGGGAAGTCCGCGGTTGCTTGCCAGATGCCGCCGTTGCTCGTGCCGTTGCCTTCCTGACTGAAGAGCAAATGATCCGAGAACGGATACCACGTCGAGCCGTCGATCACCGGCAGCGCGGTCGATCCGTCCGCTTCGGTCGTCGCGAGCACGGTCACCTTGTGCGCGGCATCCGCGTCGAGATTGATGCGCGTGATCGCACCGGCGCCGTTCGCGCCGACCTCGTGACCTTGATAGAGGAAGTGGTGGCCGTAGTCGTACGCGCTATCGGCGCCTTGCTGGTCGTCGAGCACGAGGTAAGTGTTCTTGTCCGGCTCGGTCTTCTGCGCTTCGACGTTCGAACCGAGCGCCGGCATCATCGGGTGCTGCGCATCGGCGTTTGCGTAGCCGTAGTGCGTGACCACACCCGGCGTTGGGTTCTCGACCGGCATTGCGCCCGCGGCGCGAACTACCTGCATGAGTTCCGGCGACAGCACGGTGGCCGCGTTCATGCCGACTGCCTTGGGGTTTGCGTTCGGAACGGTCGTGAGATCATCTGACAAAATGCCCGCGCTACATACGACGGCGGGCAATGCC
>DASRZO010000441.1:0-7200 GCA_035686405.1 Pseudomonadales bacterium
TCGGTGTCGTTGTCGACCGGGAGCAGCAATACGTATTCGACGCGCAGGATGAGCGCCGGCACGAGCGGGCTGAACTACAACCTCTACAGCAACGCCGGGCACACGACCGTGTGGGGCAACGGCAGCAACGGCACGACCGAGATGAGCGGGTCGTTCACCATCGGTCCCGGCGTGGGCAATTCGCTGCGCATCGACACGAGCACGATCTACGGCCGCATGCCGGCGCGGCAGGACGCGCTCGACGGCACGTATTCCGACACGATCGTCGTGACGTTGGAGTTCTAGCTAGATCGGCGTGGCGGCGACACGCAGCGGCAACGCGATCGCGCCGGGCGCCGTCGCCGGATCGAGCACGAGTCGCACCTGCAACGCGACATCTTCGACGAACGCAGCGCCGGGGCGGCGAATCGCCACGGCTTCCCCGTCGGCGACGGCGCCGTCCGCCTGATCGCGAACTGCGACGGAGCGAACGGGGTCGAGCGCGGTGATCTCCGGCACGAAGCCGCTGCGATCGTTGTGGCGCACGCGATACCGCGCTGCGACGTCGACGTATCCGCGTGCGACGTCTTGCGCGGTCAATTCGATTTGTGCGGGGGCGTCGAGCGCATCGACCGCGATGTGCACGGGCACCGTCACCGCGACGACGAACGCGGTGCCGCTCTGCGCACCCGAGGCCGGCGCCACCAACGCAGCGGCGAGAAGGAATGCGACGGTTCTCTGCATGCGGCTTCCTCTACGGATGCGTCGGTCGAATGTATGGATGCGTCGGATGTGCGCTGCGTCACATTCTCGGACCCGCTCGTGCAGCGGTCCAGCCGCCGGATGCAAGCGAAGTGAAATGATGCACCGTCGCCTTCGTGCGTCGGGTCCACAATCCGCGACGGGGAATCGGCGGATTTTGTATTTGTTTGTGCGGCCGCAAGGACTGGCCATGCCGAATGTGGTGTTGCTTCGCTCGCTCCTCGTCGCGCTGATCGCGGTCACGACGGCGGCGCACGCGGGCTCGGTGGAATCCGACGCCGCGAACACTCCACTGCAACGATCCGGCGTCGACGAATTGCGTGAGACGTTCATCGAACTGCGTCGCGACATCGCGCTCGCAGACGCCGCGCCGTTGGCGCCGGGCGTCGGTCAAGTCGGGATTTACGTGACCGTCGACCCGCGCGCGACGGCGACGTTCGACCGAGTGGTCGTCGAAGCCGACTCCGTGACCGCCGCCGATATGCATTACACGTCGGCGGACTTGGATGCACTGCGGCGCGGCGCGGCCCGTGGCCTTTGGATCGGTTCCGCGCGGACGCTGTCGGCGAAGTTCTTCGGTGCGGAGGCCGGCGGTAAACCGTTCGATCAGACGGTGGCGATCGACGCGGCCGACTCCGAAACGCCGCGCTTGATCGAGTTGCGGCTGGCGCAGACGCGGACAAAAGGCGTCAGCGACATCGTCGTGCGCGCGGCGGGTGCCAACGATCCGGCAATGCCGCGTGCCGCATCGGGTGATTGGTTGCTCGGCGACGGCGTCGCCGCCGGCGCGACGGCGCGCGCCGATCTCGAATACCGGTCGGTGCTCGACCACCTGTATCGCAACGGCGCCGACGCCGCAGCGGCGTACGCCGCCGCGTTGGCGACCCTTGCAGACGACCCTACGACGCGCCGACAACTGGCGCTGGCGGAACTCGCGGCCAGGGTCGCCGGCGGTGGGCAGGGCACCGCGTCGAACGTCGCGTCCGCCGACGTCGCGCCGCTCGAACCCTCGCTGCGCGTACGCACGGCTTTGCTCGACGCGCGCGCTGCGCTCGCGCACGGCGACTGGCCGTCGCTGCATTCGGCGCTCGGCCGACTCGCCGCAGCGCACACGGCGTTGGGCGCGCCCGCGTTGCCGGCGGCCGTCGCCGCCGAACTCGGGTTCCTGCGCGCCGAAGACGCCACGGCGGACGGCGATTTCGACCGCGCGCAGGCCGTGATCGCCGCACAGCTTTCGCCGCGCGATCCCGAACGCGCGTACGCGCTCTTCAATCTCGGCGTCGCGCTGCGCGGCGCCGGTGTGCCGAGCCGCGCCGAACGCGTCTTCGAGCAGGTCACGAAGATGCCGGTATACAGCGACGATACGCTCGACGTTCGCGCGCGCGCCCGTGTGGCGTTGTCGGCGCTCGAACTCCAACGCACGCAGTCGGCGTCGGCGGAGGAGGTGCTGCGCGACGCACCGGCGAGCGGTCGTTATCGCGAGCAGTTCCTGGCGGCGTATGGAGCGCGCGCGATGCAGCACGGCGACTATCCGCTCGCCGCGCGCATCTGGCTCACGCTCGCGCGCGAATCACCGTGGTCCGCCGCCGGCAAGACCGCTTGGGTCGCTTATCCGATGTGCCTGGAACACATCGCCGCGCCGGAGACGGCGCTCGCGCAGTACCGCGACGCCGAGGCGCGCTTCGAACGACGCGTCGTCGACCTCGACACGCTGCTCGCGCGCACGCGCGATCCGGTGTGGAACCGCGGCCTCGTCGATGTCCTCGTGCGCGATCCCGACCCGACGCTGCGCCGCGATCCGACGCTGACCGAATGGCGCGACCGCGTCGGCAACGACGATTGGCTGGTGTGGCTGAATGCCGGCGCGACGCGTACTGCATTGCAGGACCTCGCGTATCTCGATCGGATCTCCGCATGGCTCGCGGCCGGCGTGCCGAGCGCATTCGAAGCACGCGCGCGTTCCCTCGCTGCCGCTGCCGCGCGTGCGGCAAACGATCGTCGTGCGACGCTCGCGCGTGAGATCGCCGTGATCGCCGCCAACGAGGTCTCCATGGCGCAACAGCAACTACGTTTGATTCGGGTCGGCATCGCGCGGACCTCCGACGGCGCCGCACAGCGGCCGGCGGTCGGAGCGACGCAATGAAACGGCTCGCGCTGGCCGTCGCGTTGTTCGCCGTCGCCGCCTGCAGCGACGGCCCGAAGGCGCTGCAGGACCACGGACCGAAGGTCGGTGCGGTGCTCGCGGAGCTGCCGCCGCTCGGCAACGCGCCGGCGCCCGCGGAACACGTCGACACGGCCGCCGCGAGCGCGGCGTACCACCGCGTCGAAGGCACGTTGCCGGACGCATCCGACAACCGCCGGATCGATCGCCGCTTGGCGGATCTCGATCGGCGCCTCGGCGCCGAGACCGACCCGCAACTCGGCGCCGCCGCATACCGCGATGCGATCGCCCGCTACGCAGCGTTGCTCGCGGACCCGCAGGCCGGCGATACCGAATACGTCCTCTACCATCTCGCCGAGGCGTACGACGGCCTCGACGATCACGTCGACGTCGTCCGTACGCTCGACCGCCTGATCGCCGAGTTCCCGCACAGCGAATATCGTGTCGAGGCCCGCTTCCGCCGCGGCGAACTGGCGTTCTCGGCGAACGACTACACGCGCGCGGCCGCCGACTACGGTTACGTCGTCGAACAAGGTCCTTCGAGTCCGTACTGGCAGAACGCGAACTACATGCTCGGATGGGCGCGCTTCAAGCAAGGCGACTATGACCGCAGCCTCGACGCATTCCTCGCGACCATCGACTCGATTCTCGCCGACGGCCCCAATCCGCCGCGCGCGATGCAGGAAATGCTGGACGACACGCTGCGCGCGGTCGTTCTCGCGTCGACGTCGCTCGACGGCGCCGCGACGCTGACGGCCCACTTCGGCCGCATGCACAAACCGACCTGGCAATACCGCGCGTACAGCCGTCTCGCCGAGGATCTGCAGGCGAAGCAACGCATTCAGGACAGCGTGGCCGCGCTCGAGGAGTTCGTGCGCCAGAACCCGTACGACGCACACAGCGTCGAATTCGCGAAACGCGAGATCGAGACGCTGTCGGGCGGCAACTTCCCGACCGAAGCGCGCAAGCACAAGGAAGCGTTCGTCACGCGATACGCATTTGCTAGCGACTATTGGGTCGTCGTCGGCAACGATGCGCGCGAACAATGGGCGCCGACACTGAAGACGTATCTACTCGAAGTCGCGAAGCTCGCGCATCGCGACGGCCAACAGCAGAAGCAAACGCAAATGCTGCTGACCGCCGCGAAGGACTACGGCCAATTCGTGGACACGTTCCCGCACGATCCGGCGTGCGGTGAAGTGCTGTTTCTCGAAGGCGATGCGCTCACCGACGCGCACGAACCGGCACGCGCGCTCGTCGCGTATCAACGCGTCGTACACGAACATCGCGACGATCCGCACGCGCCGGACGCGGGCTACGCCGCGATCGTGACGCTCGATGCGCTGGTCAACGCGGCGGAACCGAACCACGTCGAATTGCTGATCCGACGCCGCATCGACGCGCAGATCGAATACGCGACGCTCTTTCCGACGGCGGCGCACGCCGCCGAGATGCAGGCCGCCGCCGCGCATGCGCTCTTCGAGCGGCACGAGTACCCCGAGGCGACGCAACTCGCCGAAGCGCTGTTGCAGCGCGGCGACGCGCTGCCGCAGCGCACCGCGTTCACCGCGACGATGATCGTGGCGCAGGCCGATTTCGACGCGCAGCGGTTCGCCGATGCGGAGTCGAACTATCGCAAAGCGCTTGCGCTCGGGCAGGGCGAAGCCGAGGCCGACGCGAAGGAGGCCGCGAGCATCCGGGCGCGGCTGGCCGCCTCGATCTACAAACAAGCCGAAGCGCACGACAAACGCGGCGACGTCGACGCCGCGGTGCACGACTACTTGCGCATCGCCGCGGACGATCCGCGTTCCGACGTCGCAGCCCAAGGCCAATACGATGCGGTTGCCGCGTACGAGGCCGCGCAGCGTTGGGGCGACGCGGCCGATCTGTTGGAAGCAACTCGCGCGCGCTACCCGAACAAGTCGTCCGCGACCGATCTCGATCGGCGCCTCGCCGATCTGTACGAAAAGGCGAACCGTCCGGGCGCGGCAGCCGCCGCGTTCGAACGCGTCGCCGCGGCCAACAACGGCACTGAGGTGGGCCGCGCGGCGCTTTATCACGCGGGCGAGCTCTATGCGAACGATCCGCAGCGCGCCGCCGATTGCTTCCGTCGCTATATCGCCGCTTACCCGACGCCGGTCGACCAAACGCTCGAAGCCGCGCATCGCCTGCAGGAAATCGCCGCCGCGGCCGGCGCCGCCGCCGAACGCGATCGTTGGTTGCACGAGCAAGTCGATCTGGTCGATGCATCCGGCGCGTCGAGCGATCGCGCCCACTATCTCGCGGCGGCCGCTCAGTTCGAGTTGGCCGAAGCGACTCGGCGCGACTTCGACGCGATCGGTTGGTCGGGCGATTTGAAAAAGAGCCTCGCGCGCAAGGAGCGGGCGTTGAAGCAAACCGTTGCCGCGTACGAAAAGGCCGCGAGCTACGGCGTCGCCGAGTTCGCGACCGCATCCACGTATCGCACCGCCGATACCTACGCGACGCTGGCGCGCGAACTGATCGGTTCGCCGCGGCCGTCGAATCTATCGGACCTCGAGCGCGAGCAATACGACGTGTTGCTCGAAGAACAAGCGTCGCCGATCGAACAGCTCGCGATCTCGATTCACGAGATCAACGTGCATCGCAGTTGGAAGGGCGAATACGACGCCTGGGTGCAGCGCAGCCTGGACGCGTTGCGGACGCTGTATCCGGCTCGTTACGCGCGCGTCGGCGTCGACGTGCTCATCGCCGAAACGTTGCGTTGAAGCGGGTCATTGCGTCGGCGTCTGCCCGGCTCCTGGCGGCAGCGCCGGCTGCAGCGTCAGCGCGACGTGTTGCCCGGCGTCGCCGAAACGCAATGGCTTGGAGACCGCCTCGACGTCGCCCGGCTGCAGCGCGACGGCGCCGGCGAGCGACAATCGGGCCACCACTTCCACTTCGCGATCGAGCCCGTCGGACGGCCGCGAGAACGTCAACGCGACCGGTAACGCCCGCGCCTCGTAGCTGTGCGCCCCGAGCGGAATCCGTTCGCCGACCGGTCGCACGAACACGAACAGCTTCGCACCGGCGGGCAATGCCGCGACCGAGCCGTCGTAGCCGACGGTGACGTCGATTGCCCCGGCGGCCGGCGCGACCGCGGTTTCGGCAGAGCGCGCAGGTTCGTTCGCTGCAACGGTCGCGGGCGCGGTGGCCGGCGCGGGCGCTGCGGCGGGTGCGGGCGCTGCGGCCGGCGCGCCGTGCATCATGCGGATGCCGGCAGCAACGACGGCGGCCGCGGAAACGATCGCGAGAACGATGTTGCGTGTCCGATAGGCGGTGCTCAACCGACGCAGCCTCAACGAGTCAGTAGCGACAAGATCGATCCCGAGTGTTCGTCGAACATCGCGAGCCATTGCGGCTCGGGGTTCGCCCGCGCGAGGTCGTATGCGCTGGTCGCGTTGGCGTTACGGATGCGCGAGTCGGCGCCTCGCTCGAGAAGGTATTTCGCCACTTCGAACCGGTGCGCGTCCACCGCGCGGTACAGCGCGGTATTCCCCTGCGAGTCGCGGGCGTCGAGTTTCGCTCCGGCGCCGATCAGCAGCGTGGCCGACTCGAGGTCGCCGTCCGTCGCCGCCAAGTGCAACGGCGTCGATCCGGAACTCGAAGCCACGTTCGGGTCGTGCCCCGCCGCCAGCAACGCTTCGACGCAGTCGGCGGCGTGCGCGCTGACGGCCTTGTGCAGGGGCGACACGCCGGACGCGTCGGCGGCGAATTTCTCGTCTGGCGGAACCGGCTGCAACGACGTCAGCAGCAATTTCAAGCCGTCCGCCGAATCCGCGCGACCGGCGGCAAACCAAAGCGCCGTGCGGCCGCGTTGATCTGCGAGCGTCGCGCGGGCGCCGTGGCCGAGCAGCGCACGGATCGATTCGACCCGACCGCCTTCGGCCGCAATCATCAGCGCCGTGCGGCCCTTCGCGTCGTGCACGTTCGGATCCGCCCGATGCGCCAGCAGGCGGGTGGTCAACGCAGCGTCCGGACGCGCCGCCGCGAGACCGAGCGCGAATCGCCCCTGCGCGTCGACCACGTCGGTGGGAGCGCCGGCGTCGAGCAGCGCGTTGGCGATCGGGTCGAAGCCTTTGTCGATCGCGACGAGCAGCACGCTCTGCCCGGCGGGCAACGCCGCGTCGGTGCGGGCGCCGTGCGCGAGCAGTGTCGTCACGGCCTCGGTGTGACCTTCGGCGACGGCGCGACTCAGCGCGGTTTGACCGAGCGCATCGCGCGCGTCGACGTTCGCCGTCGGCAACAGCAGGTCGAGCAATTTGGCGTCGCCGCTCCAC
>DASRZO010000442.1:0-5081 GCA_035686405.1 Pseudomonadales bacterium
CGTGACCGCCGCGTGTAACGTGTTCACCTACATGGATCAGCCGAAGCTGGGCGTCGGATACACGATCGAAGCGCGCAACGCGGCAGGCAATCGCACGCAGAACTACGACGCGTCGCTCCTCGGCGCCGGTGCCGTGGCGACGCTGAACGCAGTCGCCGAAGACAACGATTCCGGCATCGATCTCGGCGGGCGCCTCAATGGCATCGTTGGAGATTGGGTTCTGGGTGCGGCAACGATCTCGACGAACACGGCGACATTCGCGCGCGCCGCGAGCCCCGACGGCTCGTTCGACGCGCTCGCGCTCGGCATACGGACGACCGATCCCTTGTCGAACGTCGCCCTCGCCAACGCGAACATGAACGCAGCGACCAGCGGCGATTGCATCGCCGCATCGAGCTGCAACGCGGTCGAGATCGGATCGCCGACGCAGATCCGTTACGGTCGTCTGATGGTGAAGCCCGCGTTCGGACCGGAGACGCAGAACCTCGGTGTCACCGTCGAAGCGCAGTACTACAACGGCTCGCTGTTCGTTCCGAACACGCTCGACAACTGCACGACGTACGCGGCGAGCCAATCCACGCTGTCGAACTACAGCGGCAACTTGAATGCGGGCGAGACGAACGTCGTCGCGCCGACGGCCGCGACCGCGCTCGTCTCCGGCGACTCCGACCCGACGAAGCCGCTGCTGTTGTCCGCTCCCGGCGTCGGCAACGACGGAGCGGTCGATGTGAAGCTCGACGCATCGTCGTACCTCGAGTTCGACTGGCTCGGCGCAGGCGCCACCGATCCGAGCGGCGAGGCACGCTTCGGCCGATATCGCGGCAACGATCGGATCGTGTTCTGGCGCGAACTCTGAATCGACTCGCGCGAAGCGCATTGCTTCGAGCGCAACGCCTCCGTCTACGGGCCGGTCGCCCGCACATCGATGCGGCGTTCGGCGATGTCGACCGCCGTCGTGCAACGGCCGTGACTCTGCACGTCGTAACGCTGCTGTCCGCCGACCGACAAGGCACTGCAGGATACCGTCGCTTGGCAGCCTTCGAGGCCGGTCTGCGTGAACGTGTACACCCGACTCGCACAACTCGGCGTTCCGACCGGCGCGAAGATCCGATTGAGCGCGAGTTGCGCCCCGCTATCGGCAGCGAGGAACGCTTTGTAAGCCAGCACGTCGCGCGCGAAGCTGTTCGAATTCGAACGCACCAAGCTCGTGATCGCGACCGCCAGCGCGGCCACGACGACGATCAAGAAGACCGCCGCGATCAGACCGATCCCGTTTTGGCGCCTACGGAACATTGCGCAATTGCACCGTGTGTTGGAATCGCAGCACGTCGTTGCCGTCCTGGAACTGTAGGTCGAGGGCGATCTCGGCGTTGCGGGTCAACGTCGCGCCGCTCAGCGCGAACGGCGCCGGTGACACCACGTCCTCGCCGATCGGACTGCGGCCGGGCTCGCTCGTTGGCAGGCCGGCGACCGTGGGCTGGGTGACCGAGAATCCATAGCCCTGATACCGCCACAACCGATTCTGATCGACGCAATACGACACCGGCGTCCGCAGCAGATAGAAACGCCGCGACGGCGATTCGATCGGAAAGCGATGCGCACTCGACAACGTCACGTGCACGACGTTGTTCGCGTCGGGCGCCGAGAACGCGGCGCTCGGCGAGATCACGCCGGCCGCTCCGATCGCGTAGACCGTCGCGGCGGTATCGGGAAACACCGCGATGCGCGCCCCTGCGGAGCTCGGATCGATCGGCGCGACGACGTCGAACGTCGTGCCCACCGTCGAGACCGGCAACGTCAGATACGTCGATCCGCCTTCGGTCGGAATGAACTCGAGACAACCGCCGGTCACCCGCACGCTGTTCGGCAGCGCCACGCGCAATTCGCGCGTGATCCGTTCGGCCGCGAGTCGCGCGGTCCCACCGAGTTCGCTGCGGCGCACGGTCGCCGCGTAACCGTCCGTCGCATCGCCGATGAACGTCGCCGCGCCGACCGACAGAATCGCCATCACCGTGATCACGACGACGAGTTCGATCAACGTGAATCCGGCGGCACGCATCAGAAGTTGCCTCGCACCGCGCCGAAAGAAGTCGAACCGCCGTCGGGCGTCGTGACCGTCACGGTGACGAGTTTCGCGTCGGTCGCATTGTCGAGGCCGAATGCGGCGATCTGCGCTGCGGTCGGGTAACGCACCGACACAGATACTTGGTAGCTGTCGTACCCGACTCGCGGACTACCGTTCGCGTCGAGCGGCGGTTGCTCGACCAAGCCGTCGTAGTCGTCGACGTCGTCGAAATTGGCGCGCGTCTCGCCGTCGTTGAACGCACCCGCCGCGCTGCAGGCGGTCGTCGACGGAGAGCACGGCGGCACGCCGCCGACCGGCGAATGCTCGTCGTAGCGCCGCGCCAGTATCTCTTCCATGTAGGCTTCGGCGAGCGCCACGGCCTTCGACTGCGCCATCGGATCGGATTGGTGGCGCAGGCCGAGGCTCAACGCATACGTCACGCCGAGACCGGCAATCGCGAGGATCAGCATCGCGACCACCAGTTCGATCAGCGTGAAGCCGTCGGCTTCAGCCCGCTTAGCTGCACGCACCGCGATATACATGGCCGGTGGTTCCGATGCAGACGGACGCGGTCGAGTCGCCGACGGTGGAAACGGCCACGCCAACCGACGGATCGAGGGGCGTCGATCCGACCGTGCCGCCGGCCACGCCGCCCATCCCGTCGAAGACGACGTGCAACGTCGACGTCGGTCCGAGCGCAACGGACGCGCTGCCGTTGCCTACGTTGACATTGGTGTTACGGAGTTGCGCGCGCTCTTCGGCGGCGACCGTCGTCGTCGAGCCGTCGTCGACGACCACACGTACGCGCCAATCGCTGCCGCTCTGGTCGATGTCGAGGCTCACCGTCGCGTCGCGGCGCGACTGCGCGGTCTGTTGCGCCAACCGACCGACCGCGACCACCTGCTGCGCGACGAGCGCCGGCGCGAACGCGTTGCCGCTGACGAGCCGGCTCGTCGCGGTCGCAGCCAGGATACCGAGCAAGAGCAATACCGCGACGAGTTCGACCAGCGTGAAACCGTTGGGGATGGCGCAGAGTCCGACCGAATCGGACGGCCTACAGCGGGCCTCGATTCGGAACAACGTGCGACACCGTGGCGCTTCGCGGCGCGATCAGAGCGTCGCGGTCGTCGCCGAGACGACGCCGGTGGTCGAGATGTACTGCAGCAGCGGAACGACCGATCCGGTCGTGTTGTGCTGAGCGGTGTAATAGAAGTCGCAATTCACGCCGTTGGCGACCGCGGTGAACGCCGTCGTGCTGCCCGCGACGTTGGCTGCCGCCGCGGCTTGCGAGACGCTCGGCGCGCCGGCTTGCAGCACCCCGGCGAACACTTGCATGCAGTCGGCCGAGTTCGTCACGTTGCTGCCGGTCGCGCTGCGGTTCGCCGTGCCGTACGGAAAACCGTTCGCGTTGGTCCGCAGGTTGTTGAACTCGGCGATCCGCGTGTTCGCGGCCGGTTCTTGCTCGGCGATCCACTGCGCGTGAAACAGCGACATACCGGTCTGCAGGCCGCCTTGCACGCCTTCGACGACCGATTGATGCGCCTGATCGTCCACGTTCATGAATCGCGGCAACGCGGTCGCTGCCAGTATGCCCAGCAGGATGATCACCACCACCAGTTCGATGATCGTGAATCCTGACTCGGTCCGTCGCATGGGGCGTCTCCTCGAGAGCATCAAAGTCACCCCTCAAGCGTAGTCGGGATTCCCGAACGTGCACGCGCGGCGCGACCCGGCCATGAGACGTACGGCACGAAACCATCATGCCGTCGGTGGCCCCAACGGCCTTGCTACGGCGCGATCGGGGCTTCGCGATCGGGCCTTGTCGATCGGCGTCTCACGAGAAGTCCGATCAGAGCTTGGCGATGACCTCGTTGCCGAGTCGCTTGATCGCGTCGAGCGGATTGGCTTCGCCGATCGCGAACGTGGTCACCCGCGCGACGCCGATGTCGGCAAGTTTCTTGATGGCGTCGACCCCGGTCTGCGGCTGCCACATCGTCGTGATTTCGATTTCGTCGAAGTCGCGTCCGACCTTTTTGCAAACCGCTTTCAGGTCGGCGAGTTGTTTCGCGATCACCGCCGGGTCGCCCCCCGGCACGTACCAGCCGTCGCCGACCGTCGCGATGCGTTCGTAGATCTTACCTTTGTCGCCGCCGATGACGACCGGCACGTGCTTCTTCACCGGCACCGGATAGCTCTTGAAGCCGTGCCAATCGAGAAATTCGCTGTGGTGCTCGACGACTTCGCCGGACCACACCTTCTTCATCGCGACCACATAGTCGTCGAAGCGTACGCCGCGACGCTCGAACGGCACGCCCATCGCGACGAATTCTTCCTGCAGCCAACCGATGCCGACGCCGAGAATGAAGCGGCCCTTCGACACGAAGTCGAGGCTCGCCGCCTGCTTCGCGAGCAGCAGCGGATTCGTCTGCGACAGGATGTTCACGCCGGTCGCGAGGCGCACCTTCTTCGTGGTCGCCGCGATCGCCGTCAACGCGATCAGCGGATCGACGAAGTTGGTCTCCGGCGCCGCACCCATCTTGCCGGTGTCGTTGTACGGGTACTTCGACTTGTAATCGACCGGCACGATGACGTGTTCGAACGTCCATACCGATTCAAAGCCGGCCGCTTCTGCGGTTTGTGCCACCTGCACCATCGCTTCGACGTTGGGGACGCCGATGTTGACCGGGATCAATCCGACCTTCATGACCGCGCTCCGAAGATGTGAGGGCGCATCGAAGCAGAGCTAGACCGGTCGTGCAAGCAGCGCGAATCAATGACGATGCGCGACGCTCGATAGATCCCACAACGGGAGAAACACCCCGAGCGCGAGCACGAGCACCATCGCGCCGATTGCGACGATGAGTATCGGTTCGATCGCGTCCGTCAGCGTCTTCAGCGCGTAGTCCACCTCGTCTTCGTAGAAGCCGGCGGACTGCGCGAGCAATTCGTCGATCGAGCCCGTTTCTTCTCCGACCGCGATCATCTGCATCACGACCGGCGTGAACATACCGCTCGC
>DASRZO010000443.1:0-18856 GCA_035686405.1 Pseudomonadales bacterium
CATCGGCGCCGCGAACGGCCTCGGCCACGCGAAGGACCCGCGCGGCATCGATCCGCTGCGCGCCCTCGCCGCGAAGACGAAGGACGCGAAGACGTCGGACGCCGCGCTGCGCGCGCTCGCGGTCGGGTTCGACGACGCGGCGGCGAAGGAATCGCTGCGCAAGTTGCTCGACGACGCCGACGACGAGCGCCGCTTCCAAGCCGCCGCCGCGTTGTTCCGGATCGGCGATCCCGGCGCGTTCAAATGGGCGGTCGCGACCGTCACGGCGAGCCGTGCCGCGGAGGACAACAAGCCCGACATTCGTCCGCGCGTCGTGCGCGATCTGCTCGAACAAGGCGGTGATCCCGGCAAACAGGCGCTCGCCGAGATCCACCGCCGCGGCGCCGGCAACGATTGGCTGCAGGCGTGGGTCGCGGTCGCGATGCTGCAGGGCGGCGACGCCAACGAGCTGGCCGAGGTGCGCACGGCACTGCAGAACGGTCACTGGACGCTCGATCACCTCGGCGCGAAGGCGTGGTGGGGACGGATTCGACCGCTGATCCAAATCGGCCTGCAGGTCGCGCTGACGGGCACCGTCAACGTGCATCAAGCCGCCGACATCATCAGCAACATGGTCGCGAGCGAGCGCAGCTACTTCTCGGAACACTCGAGCTACGAAGACATGGTGCTCGCGCAATTGCAGTGGCAAGCGGCAGACGCGTTCGCGGCGAACGGCGGCGACGACACGGTTCCTGATCTGACGCACATGTTGGCCGACCCGCGCGCCGTCGTCCGGATGAGCGCGGCGCGCGCGCTCGCGGTACACCCGTCGCAACGCGCGCTCGACGCGTACGCGGCCGCGTTCAGCGTCGACTTCGGCGAGGAACAAGGCGTCGCACGCGCGCCGGAAATCCGCAGCGCGTTGCTGCGGACCGCGATCGTGCGCCGCCCGAACGATCCCGCGACGGTCGCCTTGTGCCGCATGGCGACCAACGACAGCGATCCCGGCGTGCGCTTCATCGCGTTGACGCAACTGGCCGGGCCACCGAAAACATGAACGAGGAGAACGACATGCGACGCACCGTTTCTCGGCGAATGGTTCGACTGGGATTCCTGCTGCCGCTCGCGGCGCTCGCGTGGCCCGTTTCTGCGGCGGTCACGCTGAAGGAGCACCGGACCAGCGAAAGCAAGAGCGGCACTCGGCAGGAGACCGTCGAGGTCGTCAGCGACGGCGACCGCGCGAAGCTGACGTTCATCGAGAGCAGCAACCCGATGATGACCGCCGGTAGCTACGTCCTCGCGACTCCCGACACCACGTACTTCGTGTTTCCCGATCGCAAGTCGTACATGCGGATCGACACGGCGGAAATCGCGGCGATGAAGCAGACCTCGGCGCAGATGAACCAGAAAATTCACGAGGAGGGCGCGGAGCACGGCGAAGCCGGCGGCGTGAAGACGGTGTCGAAATTTTCGTTCAAGCCGCTCGTCGACGAAGAGGGCCCGACGATGCTCGGCATGCCGACGCGGCACTACAAATTCCAGCTCGCGTACACCGTGTCCGAAACCGTTCCCGCGAACAAAGATGTCGCGACCGACCACACCGTGCAGCGCACCGACGAGTTCTGGGCCACGAACGCGGTGCAGGTGGATCTGTCGGCGAACGCACGCAAAGGGCTCGCGGCGATGGGCGGCAGCGACAACACGGCGACCGACGAGTCGCTGCCGCAAATCGGCGATGCGTTCAAGACGATGCACGACAAAGGCCTGCGGCTGAAGTCGATCACCGATGTCGTGTCGAGCGGCGGTATCGGCGGTTCCGGTGCGGTGGGCATGTGGATCAAGATCGAGACGCTCGGCATGAATCACTTCGGCAAGCACGAGCTCAAGGAGACGAGCGAAGTGCTCGCGTTCCAGCAAGTTACGGTGCCGAAGGGGACCTTCGATCTACCGAAGGGCTATACCGAATCGAGCATGATGGGACCCGGCGCCATGCCGAACCTCAATCAGATGCCGAACATGCCCGGCATGCCGCAGATGCCGCCCGGCACGCCGAACCCGAACGGCAACGGCGGGATGCCGAATCTGAATCAGGTGCCGCAGCAATGACGGTGCCGCCGGCGGCGACCGCGCCACCGGCGGCTCGTTGGCGATCAGGCGGTGGGTGACTCGCGCAGAACGCGGGCACCGAACCCGAGGATCGCGATGAATACCAGCTCGATCGCGAACGGTACGAACGTCGTCGGCGCGGTGCCGTCTAGTACGAAGCCGATCGCGCGGCCGAACGCGACGGCGCCGACGATCGTCGCCGCGGTATAGAGCCGGCGCGCGTGGCCGCTGCGCAAGCCGAGCGCGGCGAAGACGCCCACCGCGACGAACAAACCGCCGAGGTCGCCGCGCATCGTCGATAGACCGGGGAGATCGATCGGGGTCACGGCGAACTCCGCCGCCATCGCCTGCGGCGTGAAATAAAAGCGCAGACCCCACGCGACGAAAAACAGCGCGACGAGTCCGACGAGGATCCGAGCCGCGATTTTCATTGAGACCTCCATTCGAACGGTCCAACGATTGTGCCAGGCCGCGCGGCGCCGTGCGCCTGCGCGGTGCACCCGGCCGTGTTCGTCGCACTGCGATGGGGCGCGCCCGGCGGCGCGAGTCGGATCTGCGCCGCCGCGGCGTCGTTGGCGCCGCGGCTGCGGCGGCGGTCGGCCGCGTGGGTCGATGCCGCACCGACTGCGCACAGAAGTTGCAGGGCGGAGCGCCATGGCAGAGCACGATGGGGTGGGGCGGTCGCCGATTCAGGATTACCTGACGCAGCTGCATGCGCGTCTGCTCGACGATCGCAGCGGTCAGGTCGCGACGTACATTCCCGAACTCGCGAAAGCCGACCCCGGCGGCTTTGGCATCGCGCTCGCCACGGTCGACGGCCACGTCTACGAAGTCGGCGCGTCGCGGACGACCTTCACCATCCAGTCGATCTCGAAGCCGCTCGCCTACGGTGTCGCCCTCGAGGATCGCGGCACCGACCGTGTCCGCGCGGCGATCGGCGTGGAGCCGAGCGGCGATGCGTTCAACTCGATCAGCCTCGAGCCGGGGACCGGGCGGCCGCTGAATCCGATGATCAACGCCGGCGCGATCGCGACGTCGTCGTTGATCCTCGGCGCCGATCGCGACGCGCGCTTCGAACGCGTGCGCGCGGCGATCTCGGCGTACGCCGGACGTGAACTCGAGCTCGACCCGGCCGTATTCGAGTCCGAGCGCAGCACCGGCCATCGCAACCGCGCGATCGGTCACATGCTGCGCAATTACGACATCGTCAGCGAAGACCCGGAGCCGGCGCTCGAACTCTATTTCAAACAGTGCTCGATCCTCCTCGACTGCCGCGACCTCGCACTGGTCGCGGCGACGCTCGCGAACGGCGGCGTCAATCCGTTGACCGGGCAACGCGCGGTGCGCGCGGAATTCGTCGATCCGATCCTGTCGGTGATGACGACCTGCGGCATGTACGACTTCGCCGGCGAGTGGGTGTATCGCATCGGTATGCCCGCGAAGAGCGGCGTCGGCGGCGGCATCGTCGCCGTGTTGCCGGGTCAACTCGGCATCGGCGTGTATTCGCCGGCGCTCGACACGCGCGGCAACAGCGTGCGCGGCGTGCGCGTGTGCGAGGCGCTGTCGACCGATCTCGGCTTGCATTTTCTGCGGCCGCCGCGGCCGGCAACCGGTACCGTGCGGTCGCGCTACACGCTCGCCACGGTGCGCTCGAAACGGCAACGTCCGGCCGCCGAGGCGCGCGTGCTCGACGAGCACGGCGCGCGCGTCGCGGTGTACGAACTGCAGGGCGACCTGCGCTTCTCCACCGTCGAGTGCGTCGTGCGCGAGATCGTCGGATGCGAGGACCCGGTCGAATTCGTCGTTCTCGATTTCAAGCGCGTGTCGCATGCCGACGTCGCGGCGACGCGTTTGCTCGCGGCGCTCGTTCGCAGCTGCGCGGTCGCCGGTCGCGAGGTGGTATTCACGCGGGTGCGTCGCGGCGACCTCTTCGGCTCGTTCAGCAACGAGTTGGATCCGCGCGCGGCCAACCACGTCAGCTTTCAGCCGCAGCTCGATCTCGGGTTGGAATGGTGCGAGCGGCAATTGCTGCAACGCCATGCGCCGGCGCGGACGCGCGACAGTGTACCGTCGTTGGCGGAACACCGCTTGTGCGCAGGGCTCGACGGCGGCGACGTCGCGTGGCTCGAGCAGCGGGTGGAACGGCGCGACTACGAGCCGGGCGCGGCGATCGTGCGCAAAGGCGATCCGGCCGATGCGCTGTTCTTCCTGGTCCGCGGCGAGGTCAGCGTCGTGGTGGCACTGCCGGACGGCGGCTTCAAACGGCTGTCGACGCTGTCGCCCGGTATGGGTTTCGGCGAATCGGCGTTGATCGCGGGCGGCGTGCGCTCGGCCGACGTGCGCGCCGACACCGCGGTCGAATGCTATGCGCTCACGACGGCCCGTTTCGTCGCGCTCGAACGCGAACGCCCGACGCTGATGATTCGGCTGTTGGTCAACCTGTTGCGCAGCAGCGCCGAGATCTCGGCGCGATTGACCACGGAGGTCGCGGCGCTCGAAGGCTAGGTCAGTGCGCCGCGGCGCCGAGTTCGTGCTCGACCTTCGCGAGCAACGCGCGCGCTTCGTCGCGCCGCCCGGCGTCGCCGATCGGTCGGTTCGGTCGATCCGGGGCCTGCAGCGCATTCGCGAGATAGATCTTCGCTTCGGCGTATTGCTCGCGGCTGACGAGGAAGTCGGCCATGAAATAGTTTGCGTCGATCCCGGCGGGGTCGATGCGCAGTGCCTGCAGCAGGTATTCGCGCGCCTTCTTGGCATTGCCGAATCCGATCGGCCAAGCCGGCACCTTGTAGTAGAGCGTGCCGAGGCTCGTATAGGCCGATCCGCCGAGCGCGCCGGGGTCGCGGTCGATCGCGAGTTCGAGCGCGGCGCGCGCGTCGCGGACGATGCTCAACGCCGACAGTCCGCCTTTCGCCCCCGCGTACGAGCTTTCGATGATGCCGTACCAAATCAGCAGACCGGCATCGTCGGGCGCGGCGGTCGATTCCGTATGTGCGCGCTCGGCGAGCACCTCCAACTGTTGTTCGCGCGTGGCGGGATCGGCGCGATACGTGATCTCGTCCCACGCCTGCGCGAGCGCAACGACGTCGGCGTGCGCGCCGGCTGCGATGGTGAACAGCAAACAAGCGAGCGTCGTGCAGGTTCGGTTCATCGCGAGATCTCCCGACCATCGGGGTCGAACGCGTACGACTTGATAGTGCCGAGTTGGCGTGCGATCGCCGCGTCGACCAGCGCCGGCACGACTTGATTGAGGCGCGCGGCGCAGCGCTCCCGCCAGCCGATGCCGGCGCGCCGCGAGCCGCTGCGCATCGCATCGACGATGCGTTCCGCCACGCGTTGCGGGGCATCGACCGCGTTGCCCAGCGCGGCGTTGAGCCCGGTCGCGGCGAACGAATTCATGGCGGTGCGGGTCGCGCGCGGTGCGACGTACACGACGCGTACCGGACCGTCGGAGAGTTCGCGCCCGAGCGCCTCGCTGAATCCGCGCAGTCCGAATTTCGTCGCGCAGTACAGCGCGTATCCCGGAAATCCGATCGCGCCGAACGTGGAGCCGATGTTGACGATCATCGCTTCGTCGCGCCGTTGCAGGTCCGGCAGCAGCGTGCTCGTCAGTTGGATCGGCGCGGTCAGGTTCGTCGCGACCAACGCTTCGATGTCGGCCGGAGTTTGGCGCGCGAACAGCCCGAAGCGATTGCCGCCGCATAGGTTGACGAGCACCTGCGCCGCGTGACGCCGCGCGGATTCGGCGACGCGTTCGCGCACGTCGCAGCGGGCGAGGTCGCCGGCGATCGCGTCGAGCACGACGCTGCCGGACAACTCGCGTGCGAGCGCGTCGAGCCGCAGCGGATCGCGCGCCGAGACGATCAGGCGCATCCCCGCGGCAGCGAGATGTTGCGCGAGCGGTCGGCCGATGCCGCCGGTCGCTCCGGTCAAAACGCCAACGGCACCGTCAAGCCGCATCGCACGCCACCTCGCCGCGGGCCGAACGGATGACGTCGCCGTAGAGGCGATACACGCGCCGCGAGACGTGGATCACCGCGTCGATATCCCCGCGCTCGGTCAGTTCGTCGACCAGCGTGCGGAAGAAGCCGATGTGCGACCGATCGATTTCGCCGTGGCTGCGCAAGTACCGAAATGCGTCGTCCGGCAGCTGCAGTTGCGCTTGCACGATGCGCGCGATGTCGGTCGCGAGGCGCGCGCTGGTGCCCTCGAGCACGTACACCATGCCGAAGAAGCCGACCGCGTTGTGGCGCTCGATGTAGTCGTACACGTAGCTGACGAGCATCTCGACCTCGAATTCGGGCCGACTGCGTTCGACCGCGGCGGAATCGCCGTCGCACGCGTCGATGTCGTCGAGAATCCATTGTTCGTGGCCGCGTTCTTCCTCGATGTAGTGCGTCAGCGGTTCGCGCATCCACGCCAAGCGCTCCGGCAGCCGTGCGCCGCACGCCATCATCAACGGTACCGTGTGGCGCACATGGTGGTACGAGTTGCACAAGAAGCGCAGGTAGGTATCGCGATCGAAGCGCCCGGTCGCGACGTCCTCCAGAATCGGTGCAGCGAACAAATATTGGCGCGCGGCTTGCGTCGCCGCTTCAAGCTGAGCGAACGGATGCATCGAAGCTCTCCTCGAGTGTGGCGGTCATCGCGGCGATGAGGTCGCGATAGTGGTGGGCGATTGCGTCGCGGCGCGGACGAGCGTTCTCGGTGAGGCAACCGGCTGCGACGAAATCGGCTTGCGGAACGGTTCGCCACAGCGCGACGCGGGCGTAGTCCGGCAGTCGCGCATTCGCGGCGTCGACGGCGGTCGCGACCGCGGCGTCGTTGCACTGTCCGCGCGGCACGATCAGCGCGACGTTGTGCGGCAGCGATTCGCCGAAGACCGCGGCGGTCGCGACTGCGAATTCACTTTGCAGTTCGCCTTCGATCCATTCGGGGTTCACGTTGCGGCCGAACGCGGTGATGAAGACGCTTTTGCGACGGCCGGATACGTACAGATGACCGGTGTCGTCGAACGCGCCTGCGTCGCCGGTCGCGATGGTGGCGGGAGCCGCGCGGTCGCCGAGATAGCCGAGCATCGTCGCGCCGCCCACGCGAATCTCGCCGTCGCGGATCTCGATCGACGCGTGCGGCAACGGCTTGCCGGCGCTGCCGGCGCGGTCGGCGTGCGGTAGGTTGAGCGCCACGACCGATCCGCATTCGGTGAGGCCGTAGCCTTCGTACGCGGGAATTCCGGCCTTGCGCGCGCGTTCGATCAAGGAGCGTGCGACGCACGCGCCGCCGACCGCAACGAAGCGATACGTCGCGGGAACGGTGATCCCGAACTCGGCGGCCGCCGTCAACGCGAGCAGCAATTGCGGCACGAGAATGATGCTGTTCGGCCGATGGCGCAGCTGCGCGGACACGAATGCGGCCACGTTCAACCCGCTCGAGCCGCTGATACCCATTTCACTGAGGGGCGCGACGCAAATCTCGTGACCGGCCCACAAATTCGCGTACACGCCGGCGACGTTCTCCAGCAACAGCGACAACGGCAACGTGCTGGCGTGGCGCCAGCCGGCGGTTGGACCGATGGCGTCGGCGACGGCGCGTGCGGTCGCGAGGAGGTGCGCAGCGGAGAGACAGACGCCCTTGGGCGCGCCGGTCGTGCCGGACGTGAACGTGATCTTCGCGGTGCCGGTGTGCACCGGCGGCGGCTTCACCGGCACCGCGCGCAAGATGTGCGTGGCGCGCACTCGCTCCGCGCATGCGAACCCGGCGCCGGCCGGCGCCGCGTGGTCGGCGCAGACGACGTACGTGTCGACGCCGCTCGCCGCGAGCACGTGGCGTTCTTGGCGCGGCGAGAAGAAGTCGGGCATCGGCACCGCGACGCGACCGGACTGCAGCAGCGCGAGGTCGAGCGCGATCCACGTGCGACCGTTCGGCAGGCGGTACGCGACGCGGCGCGCGCCGAGCCGTTGCAGACGGTCCTCCCAATCTTCGACGTCGCGCAAGAGCTCCGCATAGGTCTGCCGTACTGCGCCGTCGTTCAACGCGATGCGCGGTGCGTGCCGTTGCAATGCATCGAAGAACTCGTCCGTGTGCATGGCAGTCATGCGTCGCTGTGCGGCTGCCGGGCGCCGACCATGCGCCGGACTTGGTACAGATCGCCGGCCAGCACGCGCGGACGTTCGGCGTAGTAGCGGCCCCAACGAGAACGCTCTTCCGGCGACAACACGGCCGCGTGTGCGTCGGCGAGCGTGATCGGTTGCAGTCCGCGCCGTTCGAAGAAATTCGCCAACCGGTCGGTCGCGGTACAAGTCATGTACCGCGCGCCTTTGCGAATGAGTGCGTTCGGCAGCGTCGTCACGAGCTGCGGCAGGACGCCCGTCGTGCGCGCGCACAGATGCGTGACCTCGACGGTCTGGCGGCGATCGACGTCGCGACAGAGCGCGCGTGTTAGAGCGACTTCGATCGGCTCCCCGAGATAGCGCTCGCAGAAAAATCCGCTCGCCGAATCGCGCAGCCCGAACGCGGCCGTCAGCGTACCGGTGCCGTCGAAAACGCCGACCAGCGTCGGCGAGTCGTCGTCGACCACCGCCCCGAAGCAGGAGCGAAAGCGGTTGCGAATGAAGTGCAATACGCGAGTCCTGGCGAATTCGCTCTCTGCGATCCGAAGGGCCAAGGAATCGGTCGTGGCGAAGGTCCGAAACTCGTCGATCGACATACGGCTCCAATCCGATCCATTTGCAAACGCATCGATAGAGGCGCATCGATGCGCGAATCGGTCGGATCGCGTCGAACCTTTTTGTAACCGTGTGTGTCGGTGTCGAGTCGGTCGCATTTCTCGGCTCGACCCGACCGGTCGCGCGAGGATGCGAATGCGAATCGCCCGCACGCTATCATTCCCGCATCGATGCGAACCGAGCGATCGACCGATGGCGATTGACGACAGCGCAGCGCGACTCGCGGTGCAACAGACGCTCAGCCGCTTCATGAATTGTTTCGACCGCAAGGATTGGAACGGGATGGCGGCGCTACTCGCGGATCCGGTCCACGTCGACTACTTCGACTTGCGCGGCGACGCGCCGCGTTCGATTGCCGCCGCCGAGTTCGTTGCGGCGCGCCGCGTCGCGCTGCAGACGATCGCTACTCAGCACCTGATCTCGAACTTCGATGTCGACGTCCGAGACCCGACGGCCGACGTGCAGGCGAGTTGCGTCATCTTTCGCCGCGACGGCGCGAAGCATTTCACGTCGCACGCGATCTATGCGTTTCGCCTCGAACGCCGTGCCGACCGTTGGGCGATCGCGGCGATCAAACAGACGATTCTGTGGAACGACGGCGACGCGGCGCTGCACCGCGGCGCGAAGCGCGAGGGCTAGTTGCAGGCCGCTGCTGCGGCCGTGGAGTTCAACGCAACGGCCGAAACGCCGCGCGGATGTCGTCGACCAACAGATCCGGCGCTTCGAGCGCGGCGAAGTGGCCGCCGCGCGCCGGGTGCGACCAGTGCACGAGGTTGAACTGCTTCTCGACCCACGCCCGCGGCGCCAGGAACAACTCGCCCGGAAAATTCGCGACCGCGGTCGGCGCGTCGACGCGCTCCGGAAACGGCGAGCCGGTGTAGCGGCGGCTCTCGTAGTACATGCGCACCGACGACGTGATCGTCTGCGTGAACCAATAGATGCTGACGTCGGTGAGAATCTCGTCCTTCGTCACCGCGTCTTCGTGGTTGCCGCGGTGTTGCGTCCACTTGTGGAATTTCTCGGTGATCCACGCGGCCAGCCCGACCGGCGAATCGTTCAGCGCATAGCCGAGCGTCTGCGGCTTGCTGCCCTGGATGTGTTGATAGCCGACCTCGTTCGCCATGTACGCGCGGCGGTCTTCGAGCGTCTTCGCCTCGGCGTCGGTGACGCCGGCCATCGGGTTCTCCTTCGGCGGCCGCGCGAACACCAGGTTGAGGTGAATGCCCTTCAGTCGATCCGCCGCGAGCGCGCCGAGCCACGTCGTCACCGCCGAACCGACGTCGCCGCCTTGCGCGAAGTAGCGCGTGTAACCGAGCTTCTCCATCAATTGCATGAACAATTCCGCACAGGCGCGCGGCTGAAACCCCGGCCGTGACGGCGCCTTCGAAAAGCCGTAGCCCGGAATCGACGGGCAGATCACGTGGAAGGCGTCATGCCAATCGCCGCCGAACTGCTCGGGTTGCGTCAGCGGCGCGATGATCTTCACGAACTCGCTGACCGAGCCCGGCCAACCGTGCGTGATCAACAGCGCCGGCGCGTGCGGATTGGTCGACCGTTGGTGAATGAAGTGGACTTCGTGCTCGCCCAGCGTCGTCTTGAATTGATCGAAGCGATTCAGTTTCGCTTCTTGCGTGCGCCAGTCGAATTCGTCCCGCCAATAGCGGACGAGTTTGCGCAGATACGTGATATCGGTGCCGTACACCCACGGATCGCCGATTTGGTCCGGCCAACGCGTGGCGTCGATGCGCGCGTGGAGCGCGGCGATTTCGCTGTCGGGGATGGCGATCTTGAACGGCGTGACCATGGTGTGTCCGGATGCGAGCACGTGAGTGAAAAGGATTGTCGGAAGCGCGCACCGATGTTGCCGATGCGACCTTGCGAAGATACTCAAGGGCAAAGCACGTGGCCAAGCAATTTGCGTCGCGCGGCGATCTCCAGCCCAAGCAGGTGACGTTCACCGAAAACGACGGCGGCCGAGCACGCAGCGGCGGACGTCGAACGGATGACGGTGCATGGACTGTTGGGCGTCCGATCGACGGGCCGAAGCGCGTGTTACGCCGCGGAGGAACGGTCCTCCGGCGCGAGCGGCCCGGCGACGCCGGAGACATGCAGCGACGGCACCGGTTCCAGCGCCATCGATCGATCCCAGAACCGGCGCGACATCTCCATCCGGTAGAGCAGCACCACGCAAGCGAAGATCAACCCGGACAACACGACGCCGGGTGGATCTTCGATGAATTCGCAATACAGGCCGAAGCCGATCAGCGTGCCGATCGTCACCACCGACTCGTAGCGGTCGAGGCGGCCGGCCGGGCGGAAGCGGCTGAAGAATTCGACGTTGTCGGGATCCAACCGCGCGCGACTGAACACGCTCTGTGCATCCCATGACGCCGCGACGTACACCGATGCGAGCGTCAAGAACCACAGGCCGCGGTAGTTCGGACCGGTGAGGTCGATCAGGATGAACTCCAGAATGCCGATCAGGAACGGGGTGACGAGATCGCGCATCGACGGCGTCCAACGGACGCGCATGGTCGCGGTCGTGTACAGCAGCCACACCTGCACGATCCCGAGCATGTCGGCGACGATCTGCAGCCACGTCGACACCGCGTCCCACCGCAACGCGCGTTCCGCGACGCGCACGTCGTCCCACAGGAATTCGAGCGCCAACGCCTGGATGATGCTCATCAGCGTGAGCAGCACCTCCGGCAGCTGCTGCTTCGCGCGGGCGCGAATCGTGTTCAAGTCAGACGATCTCGCGGACTGCGGCGAGATACGCGGCCGCCGCGCGCAGATGCGCATCGACGCCGACGAGCCCGGCGTTCTGCGATGCGACCGCGAGGTGCGTCGCGCCGATGTCGCGCCACTTCTTCGCGTGGTTGTGCCAACGCTCCGGATCGCCGCCGCGGAATTGCGCCTGCGCTTGCACGCCGAAGCCGGCCCACGATTTCCCCGCCTTTTCGCGGTGCGCGCGAATCGTCTGCAACGCCTCGGCTGCTTCCGGCGTAGGTCCTTGAATCGGAATCCAACCGTCGCCGAGTTCGCCGCAGCGCTTCAGCAGCGCCGGCGCACCGCCGCCGAACCACACCGGAATCGACGTCTTCGGCCGCGGATTGATGCTCGCGGCGGTGACGGTGTGCCACTTGCCTTTGTACGTCAGGCTGTCGTCGCGCCACAGTTTGCGCAGTAGATCGACCTGTTCGGCCTGACGCGCGCCACGCGTCTTGAAGTTCTCGTTCAGCGCTTCGTATTCGATGTCGTTCCAGCCGGTGCCGACGCCGAGGCGGAAGCGGCCGTTCGACAACAGCGACACTTCGGCCGCTTGCTTCGCGACGAGCGCGGTTTGCCGCTGCGGCAGGATCATCACCGCGCTCATCATCTCGATCTTCGACGTCACCGCGGCGATGAACGCGAACGTGGTGAGCGGTTCGTGAAATGCGACGTCCTTGTCGTACGGTCGATTCTTCCAACCGCCCGGCCGGTTCGGATCGGCGCCGAGTACGTGGTCGTAGATCAGTATGTGGGTCGCGCCGAGCGCTTCGGCACCTTGCGCGAACGCTTTCATCGCGCCGGGATCGGTGCCGATCTCGTTGTGCGGAAGAACGATGCCGTATTCCATGGATCTCCCCGTCGAATCGTAGGCTGTCGCGCATATTGCAGCATCGCGTCGCGGCGGGCGAGGCGGCGGTTCGACGCGCCGGTCCGACACGGCGCTGCAGCTACGCGCGCTCGGAGCAGCGACCGGTGCCGGCGCCCGCTTGCACCGCACGCGGCGTTGCGACATCGTCGCCGACACGAAAAGAACGGGGACGGTCATGGCAGCGCCGCGCATTTCGGTTCAGTTGTACTCGTTGCGGGAAGAAGCGAAGAAGGGGCTTGCACCGATCCTCGAACGGCTCGGGCGCATCGGCTATGCCGGCGTCGAACCGGCCGGTCTCGCCGATCTGACGCCGGCCGCGTTCAACAAATGTCTGGCCGATGCGGGCCTCGTGGTGTCGAGCGGCCACACCGGGCTGCCGAAACCCGATCAAATCGGCGAGGTGCTCGATCAGCAGCAAGCGATCGGCGTCAAAGACCTCGTCGTCGCATTCCTACCGCCCGACAAGTTCGCCGATGCCGACGGCGTGAAGACGTGTGCGGAGCGCTTGAATGCGTTCAACGAGAAGGCACGCGCGCGCGGCATTTCGATCGGCTATCACAACCATTGGTGGGAGTTTCAAAACAAGGTCGGCAACGAGACCGCGCACGCGCTGTTGTTCCGGTTGCTCGATCCGTCGGTGTTCGCCGAAGTCGACACGTATTGGGCGAAGGTCGGCGGTGTCGATCCGGCGAAGGCCGTCGCTGCGCTCGGCGAACGGGCGCGGCTGCTGCACATCAAAGACGGCCCGGCGCAGAACCACGAACAGCCGATGACGGCGGTCGGCGAAGGCACGATCGACGTCGGCGCGATCGCGAAGGCGAGCAAGGCGAAGTGGCACATCGTCGAGCTCGATCAGTGCGCGACCGACATGTTCACCGCGATCGAAAAGAGCCATCGCTATCTGACCAGCCACGGCTACGCGACCGGGCGCGGGTGATGAGCGGCACTCGCGTCGGCATCGTCGGCTGCGGCGTCATCGCGAAGGTGTACGCCGAAAAGCTGAACGCATTGCCGTTCATCGACCTCGTCGCGTGCGCCGACATCGATCGCGAACGCGTCGACGTGTTCGCCAAGGAACACGGCATTCCGAAGGCATTGGCGCCGGAGGCGCTGATCGCCGACCGCGACGTCGACGTGGTCGTCAATCTCACGGTTCCGCAAGCGCACGTCGCGGTGAGCCGCGCCGCGATCGACGCCGGCAAATCGGTGTTCAGCGAAAAGCCGCTCGGCCTGACGGTCGCGGAAGGGCGCGCGTTGGTCGATGCCGCGCACGCGAAGGGCGTGCGCATCGGTTGCGCGCCGGACACCTTTCTCGGCGCGGGTCTGCAGACGTGTCGCAAGTTGATCGACGACGGCGCGATCGGTCGGCCCGTGGCAGCCAACGGTTTCATGCTGTCGCCCGGCCCGGAAGCGTGGCATCCGCGCCCGCAGATCTTCTACGAGCGCGGCGCCGGTCCGATGTTCGACATGGGACCGTACTACTTCACCGCGCTCGTGATGCTGCTCGGCCCGGCGCGGCGGATCACGAGCTCCGCGCGCATCACGCACGAGGAGCGCACGATCGGCAGCCAGCCGCTGCAAGGGCAGCGCTTCCGCGTCGAGGTGCCGACGCATGTCGCGAGCGTCGTCGACTTCGCATCCGGGCCGGTCGCGACGCTGGTGACGAGCTTCGACGTGCAGGCGTCGCGCAACCGCTGGATCGAAATCTACGGCACCGAAGGCACGCTCGCGGTGCCGGATCCGAACACGTTCGGCGGGCCGGTGCAGATCAAGCGCGGGTTCCGCGACGAGTGGAAAGACGTCGAACTGACGCACGGCAACGCGCAGCAGAGCCGGGGCCTCGGCCTCGCCGACATGGTGCGCGGCATCGAACGCAAGCGGCCGCATCGCGCGTCGGGCGAGCTCGCGCTGCACGTGCTCGATTTGATGGAGAGCTCGATCCGCGCGTCGACGGAGGGCGCGCACGTGACGCTCGGCACGACGTGCGAGCGGCCGGCGCCGTTGCCGGCCGGTCGACCGGACGACGCGCTCGACGACTAGCGCGGCCGAACGGTGTCGTTGGATCGAACCAAACCAACCAGAATCTCGCGAGACATACCATGACACTACGCTACGGCATCATCGGCGGCGGCTTCATCAGCGAATTCCAACTGCGTGCGCTCACGAGCGTGCGCGGCGTCGACGTCGCCGGCTTGCATTCGCGTACACCGCCGGAACGGCTCGCGAAATTCGTTCGCGACCACGGGCTCGGCGAAGGCCGCATCTACAAGACGATCGGCGAGCTGACGCAGAACGTCGACGTGCTGTGTTTCTTCGGCCCGAACTTCACCCGGGTATCGGCGCTCGAAGAAGCCGCGAACGCGGTTGCCGCCGGCGCGCGCCTCAAAGGGCTCGTCGTCGAGAAGCCGCTGGCGCGCAACCTCGCCGAAGCCGACGAGGTGCTCGCGCTCGCGAAACGGATCGGCGCGCCGCAGGCGTACTTCGAAAACCAAATCCACATGAAATCGGTGCAGAGCGCGCTGACGCAATTGCGCGCCGTCGCGACGGCGATGGGTCCGCTCGCGCTCGCGCGGGCGGCGGAGGAACACGGCGGCCCGCACAACGGCTGGTTCTGGGATCCGACGCAGCAAGGCGGCGGCGTGCTCTCCGACATGGGTTGCCACTCGATCGCGCTGTCGTGGTACGCGTTGACTCCGCCGGGCAAGGGGCCGACGTTCCTCGTGCCGCAGAGCGTGAACGCGCAGGTCGCGTTGCTGAAGTGGGGCCTGCCGCGCTTTCGCGACGAATTGAAGGCGAAGCACGGCGTCGACTACGCGAAGACGCCGGCCGAGGATTTCTCGACCGGCATCGTCACGTACCTCAATCCGGAGACCGGCCAGCGCGTGCAGGGCCAATTCACCGTGTCGTGGATGTACGACAAGCAGGGGTTGCGCTTGCTGCTCGACGGCCTCGGCCCCGGCTACGCGCTCGAAGCGAACAGCTTGCGTTCGCCGCTCGAGATCTTCATCGGCGACGCCGCCGCGACGAAGGTCGCCGACGCCGAGCTCGCGCTCGAGAAATCGACCGCGAGCCGCGGTTTGCTCGCGGTGCAGCCGAACGAACCCGATTTGTACGGCTACGTCGACGAAAACGCCGACGCGGCGCGGGCGTTCGAACAAGGGAAATCGGCGCTGCTCGATTGGTCGTACGGGCGCGAGATCGTGCGACTGACGATGGCGGCGTACCTGTCGGCGGAAGAGGGTCGCACGATCGACCTGACCGACCCGGGCACCGACAAGATCCTCGCGACGTACGTGCCGGCGATCCAACAAGGTCGCGGAGGGGCGCAGCTGCTGCCGCCGGCGCGCTCGCGGTGACGGCTCGCGGAACATCGGCCGATCCGGCGCTGTTTGCGACGTTGTACACGGCTCGCGCGCTACGGCGGTTCAAGACCGATCCGATTCCGGACGACGTGTTGTTCCAGCTGCTCGACGCGGCCATTCGGGCGCCGTCGGGACAGAATGCGCAGGACTGGCGCTTCGTGATCATCCGCGATCCGGCTCTGAAAGCGCGGATGCAAGCGTGGTCGCAGACGCCGTGGCAGCGCTACATCGCGCGCTACGCGGACGATCCGGCGGCGATCGATCGGTTGCCGCGGTCGCAGCGGCTGTCGCTGCGCAGCGTCGAACACCTCGTGCATCACTTGGCGGAGTGTCCGGTGGTGATCGCCGTGCTCGGGCTCAAAGGTCGCCACGGTACGCCCGGCGGCAGCACGTTCCCGGCGGTACAGAATCTGTTGCTCGCGGCGCGTGCGCTGGGCTTAGGCGGCTCGGTGTTCAACTTTCCGCTGTCGCACGAGGCGGAACTGCGCGAGGCGCTCGCGATTCCCGACAACAATCAGATCTATTGCCTGTTGCCGATCGGCTACCCGACCGACAAGCAAGGTCCGGTGAAGCGCAAGCCGGTCGGTGATGTCGCGTATCTCGACAGGTTCGGGTCGGCGTGGCCGTTCGCGCGGGCGCAGCCGCCGGAAGGTTGGCAGGCGAAGTGGATCGACGAGTGAGCCCGCGTCGGCCGACTGCCCGACGACGGGATCGATGGAACGTACAACGGTTTTCGAAAGGGGTTGAACATGGCTGACGCACTGAACGTCGTCGTCTGGGGCGAGAACATCCACGAGCGCAAGGACCCGGCGGTCGCGAAGGTGTATCCCGACGGCATGCACAACACGATCGCGGCGGCGCTGCGCAAAGGCTTGGGGAATGTCGAGGTCGGCACCGCGACGCTCAAAGACGCGGAGCACGGGCTGCCGGACTCGCGGCTCGCGCAGACCGGCGTGCTCGTGTGGTGGGGACACCTCGCGCACGACAAGGTCGACGACGCGGTCGTCGAGCGCATCGCGCAGCGCGTGCTCGACGGCATGGGCTTGATCGTCCTGCACTCCGGACATCTGTCGAAGATCTTCCGCCGCATGATGGGCACGCGCTGCAACTTGCGCTGGCGCGAAGCGGAGGACCGCGAACTGATCTGGACGGTCGCACCGACGCATCCGATCGCCGCCGGCGTGCCGCACCCGATCGTGTTGCCGCGGCACGAGATGTACGGCGAGTACTTCGACATCCCGCCGCCGGACGAATTGGTGTTCGTGTCGAGCTTCAGCGGCGGCGAAGTGTTCCGCAGCGGCTGCTGCTTCCGTCGCGGCAAAGGCAAGGTGTTCTATTTCTCGCCGGGGCACGAGACGTACCCGGTCTATCACGACCCGGTGATCGCGAAGGTGCTGTGCAACGCGGTGCAGTGGGCTGCACCGCAACAGACGGCGATCGACACGTCGTCGTCGCCGAATTCCCCGACCGGTTGGTTCGAAAAGAACGGATGAACGAAGGGGAAGCCGACGGCGCGCGCAAGCGCGAATTGCGCTGATCGTCCGTCCGAGGTCGTCAGGGCGCGGACGCCGACCAACCGTCGGTCAACGTGTTGAGGAACGCGATGACGTCGGCGATCTCGCCGTCTGTCAATGCCGGCGCATCGCCCGGATGCCGATTGAACGGCGGATCATCGTTCAGGTTGGCGCGATAGCGTTCCGGTAGATCGTCGTAAGGAACGACATGACCGGCCGTATCGTGTGCGTACCATTTGTCCGGGCGCAGATCGCGCTCGACGTAGAAGTGCATCACCTCGTCGATCGAATGAAATACGCCGTTGTGGAAAAAGACGCGGCGCAGCGCGACGTTGCGCAGCGTCGGTGCTCGAAACATCCCGCAGTACTCCGGGTGATCGTGCAAGTCCGTCCGCAGCGGTCCGCACAGGCCGAGATCGAAATACGTCGGATCCGCATTCGCGGCGATATCGTGATTACGCGGCACGCCGAGCGCGACGTAACCGAAGTCGGTGAACGCGGGAAATGCACCGCTCGAGCCGATCTCGCTGTGATGGCAGAAGCTGCAATTGCCCTTTGCCGGATTCTGAAACAGCGCGAGACCGCGCGACTCCTGATCGGTGAGCTTCGTTTGTTTGCGTAAGTACGCATCGTATTTGCTCGTGTACGGAAAGAACTCCGCCGGATCGTCCTGGAAAACCTCGAGCGCGCGGGTGATCGCATCGAAGGCCGATACCGGATCGTCGAACACCCTTGCACCGAATACCCTGCGGAACTCCGCCGCGTAGTTCGATGCGCGCACGACCGTGACCACGGCTTCGGGACTCTGGTTGGCCATCTCGAGCGGAGAGAGAAGCGGCAGGCGCGCTTGCTCGTGCGGATTCTGTACGCGGCCGTCCCACGTGAGTCCGCCAGTGGGACCGTTGTCGACGCTCTCGTCGATGTCCTCGTCGAAGTAGTGCTCCGTGAAGACCGGAACGGTCTGCAAATAGCGCAACGACGGTACGGCGCGCTGGCCCTGCTGGTCGCCGTGTATGCCGCCGAGTTGGACGGCGCGATCGTTCGGCGGGCCGTATGCGTACGCGGGGTCGTGACAGCTCGCGCATGCCAACTGGTGCGAGGCGGACAAATCGCGATCGAAGAAAAGCCGACGGCCGAGCGCTTCGATGTCGCTCGTCGACGCATGACGCGGCACGGCGGGCGCTGCAAGCGCGAATGTACTCGCGAGTACGAGGGCGACGAGCGGAACGGGTTTGCGCATGGGAAGTCGGCACGCTGCGACACGCATGTGACACCGCGATGACGAAACGTACGGCATCGGAGACTCGCGTCTGACACATCTACACGGACGTGCATTCAATGCGCGGTGTCACTGCCGTGTCACATCGTGTTGCTGAATTTGCTCGAGCGGCGCGTCGCGCCCGTCACGATCGAAACGGAATGAACGGAAGGAGACATGATGAAATCGTTGGGCCCGGGTCTTTGCTTGGTGGCGGCGCTCGCATGCGCTGCGGATGGTCACGCGGAGCAGCGATTCGAGACCCACGGGGTCGT
>DASRZO010000444.1:0-3337 GCA_035686405.1 Pseudomonadales bacterium
CGGACTGCCGATGATCGTACGCGTGGTCGAGCAGGCGCTCGAAAGCGGCGCTCGAGAGGTCGTCGTGGCAACCGACGACGCGCGCGTGAGCGACGCCGTCGCGGATCACGGCTACGACGTGATGATGACACGCGTGGATCATGTCTCGGGCTCCGATCGCGTGATGGAGGTCGTCGCCGCGATGCAATGGGATGCCGAACACCTCGTGATCAACGTTCAAGGTGACGAGCCATTGATTCCGCCGACGGTGATCGCGCAAGTCGCACAACTGCTGACGGAACACGGCGATGCGCTTGTCGCGACGCTCTGCGAAGCGATCCAGGATTCGAAGCTCGTGTTCGATCCCAACGTCGTCAAAGTGGTGCGCGACAACACCGGCCGGGCCCGCTACTTTTCGCGGGCGCCGATCCCTTGGCGTCGAGCTGATTTCGCGGGCACCGAACGTCCGACGCTGAACGAGCGGGCGTGGTGGCGGCACATCGGCATCTACGGATATCGCGTGAAAGGACTGCAGCGCTTTTGCAGCTTGCCAACGAGCGCGTTGGAACGCATCGAGGCGCTCGAGCAATTGCGTCTTCTGGAGAACGGCATCGACATCGTGATCGACGAAGCGGTCGATGCGGTGCCTGGTGGCGTGGATACGCCGGCCGATCTCGAACGCGTGCGCGCGCTGATCGCGGCGCGACGATGACGGCCGCGGTTCGCGTCGCGGCGCTCGATAGCCGCGCCGAGTTTGCGCCGCCGTCGGATTGGGTTGGGCGTTTCGGATTGCCCGATTGCGACGACACGCTATACGTGCCGCATTTCGTGGAAGCATCCGCCGTGCTGTGCGAACGCTTGGACACGGACCTCGAATGGCGCGACGAGAATATCCGCCTATTCGGGCGATCGATCCGCGCGCCGCGCCGCAGCGCTTGCTATGGCGATGCGGGCGTCGTGTATCGCTATTCGAACGTCGCACACGCCGCCCGACCGTGGCCGCCGTTGATCCGCGATCTGCATTCTCGGTTGCAGCGTTGCATCGGTGCGCGATTCAACTTCGTACTCGCGAACCGCTATCGCGATGGAAGCGATTCGATGGGATGGCATTCGGACGACGAGCGCGAGCTTGGACCGAGCCCGATCATCGCGTCGATCAGCTTCGGCGCGACTCGGCCGTTTCGATTTCGTGCGCGGGACGACAGCGGCAGGCGTGCGGCCGTCGCCCTCGAGTGCGGGTCGCTGTTGCTCATGTGGGGGCGATCGCAGCGGTGTTGGCAGCACGCGCTGCCGAAGGTGCGCGCAGCCACGGGGCTCCGGATCAACCTGACGTTTCGCGACGTTCGTCCGAGACCGTAGTGCAGACCGCCGATGCGTCGTTGCGGGCGCTCAACACGCTGCGCCTTCCCTCCACGGCGGAATGGCTTTCCATGCCGGCGACAATCGCCGAGGCACGCGCTGCAATCACCGAAGCGCGCGGTCGCGGGGCCGCGATCACCGTACTGGGAGGCGGTAGCAACGTGGTGCTGCGGCCGCGGCTCGGCGGACTCGTCATCGTGCCGCGCATCCGCGGAATCGAATTGCGTCGTGCCGGTGAATTCGTATCGGTCACCGCGGGCGCCGGTGTCGAATGGCACGAACTCGTTCGGTTCTGTCTCGGCCAGGGCGTCGGCGGATTGGAGAATCTCGCGCTGATCCCGGGCAGTGTCGGCGCGGCGCCGATTCAGAACATCGGCGCCTACGGGATCGAACTGCAGGAACGGTTCGAATCGCTGACGGCACTATCGTGTCGCGACGGATCGATCGTCGAGTTCGACGCACAGAGATGCGCGTTCGGCTACCGTGACAGTGCGTTCAAGCACCGGCCGAACGAACACTTGATCGTGTCGGTCACGTTGCGTTTGCCGGTCGCGCCCGACTTGCGGACCCGCTACCCGGACATCTCGAATGAGATGAACTCACTCGGCGTCGCAGCGTCGCCGACGAGCGTTGCGGAAGCGGTGTGCAGGGTGCGGCGGCGCAAGCTGCCGGACCCGAGGCGCATTGCGAATGTCGGGAGCTTCTTCAAGAATCCGATCATCGACGCGACTGCACTCGAGCGCTTGCGCGGGGTCATTCCCGACGTGCCGACATATCACGACGCGAACGGCAGCAAAATCGCTGCGGCGCGCTTGATCGATGCGGCCGGATGGAAGGGAAGGCGAATGGGTCGTGCGGGCGTCTGGAGCCGTCAGCCGTTGGTGCTGGTCAATCTCGGTGACGCGACCGCTGCCGAAATGTTGGCGCTGGCCGAAGCGATCCGCGACGACGTCGCGAACCGTTTCGACATAGCGCTGGAACTGGAGCCCTCGATCGTCGGCGCCGACGCATAGCCGGCGCCTGAAACGTTACTCCGACGTCCGTTCACCGCTGATGACACCCTCTTCGCGCAAGCGCGCTTCGCGCTCGCGGCGACGCACCTCGCGCGGATCGTTAGCAGCACGACCGACTGGGCGTTCGGGTTCTTGCTTGACGGCCTCTGCGGCGAGTTCGACCGGTGACAGCACGACCACCGCCGGCTGCGGCTTCGGACGCGGTACGTCCTCGACGACCGGCTCAGTCGGTTCTGCGAAGTCCACTGCAGCCGTCTCGACGACGGTTGGCGCTTCGTAGGCTTCGGCAACGTACGCGACCGGCGCCGGCTCGACCTCGACGAAGGTCGCGCCTGCGACGACCGCAACTTCGGCAGCTGTGGCTACAGCGGCAACGTCGGCCTCGCCGCGGGACTGTTCGCCCCGTGCGACCGACGCGCGATCGCGCCGCGGTCGCCGTTTGCTGTTCTCCAGATCGCTTGGCGTACGGTCCTCGCGGACATCGCGCGTGCGGCCTTCGGCGCGAACCGCGTCGCGCTCACGCGGCGTGTCGCGATCCGAATCCCGCACGTCTTCGCGCGCGCGACCGTTGTCGCCCTCGGCTGATTCGTCAGAGGTGGCTCCGGTCGGCTCCGGGCGCGGCCGCCGCTCGGCGCTCGGTTCGCCGCCGCGTCGGCGACGCTCGCGATTGCTGCGTTCGCCACGCTCACCGCGTTCGCTGCGTTCGCCACGTTCGCCACGTTCGCCGCGCTCGTTCCGCTCACTGCGTTCCGCTGCCGGGCGCTCGCGCGCGGCCTCTTCGTTACCTTCGCGTCGTGCACGCACGTTCGTATCGCGATTGCGGTTGCCGTCGCCGCCAACGGTATCGATGCGTTCAGTGCGCTCGGAACTGCGATGACCGCCGGACCGTGCGCGACCGCCGCGGCTGCGGCGCGACCGCTCTGACGAGCGGGCTCCGCCGCGTGATTCCTCGCTTCGCGTGTCGGCGCGTGAGCCTTCGCTGCGTG
>DASRZO010000445.1:0-2160 GCA_035686405.1 Pseudomonadales bacterium
GTAAGCGCGTCGATCTGCTCCCGGTGTCCGGCGAACGCATTCCGTGCGACGCACAGCGCTTCGACACGATCGTCTGCACGTGGACGCTGTGCTCCATTCCGAATGCGGAACGAGCGCTCGACGAAATGCGCCGCGTCGTCAAACCCGACGGCCGTTTGATCTTCGTCGAGCACGGCCGATCGCCGGACTCGGGCGTCGCACGCGTGCAGAACGTCCTCGAACCGGTGTGGAAGATCATCGGCGGCGGTTGTCATCTCACGCGGCGGCCGCTCGATCTACTCCACGCCGCCGGATTCGAGCTCGAGTCGAGCGAACAGGGTTATCAGGACGGTCCGCGGTTTGCCGCGTACATGTATCACGGTGTCGCCGCGCCGGCCTGACGCACGCGCTTGCGCGTGACGCCGCAGCAATACGCGAAGCTCGACGACGCCGCCGCGGTCGTCATCGAGCATCGGGTTCCCACAGTTCAACGCGTCCGACACGGTGCTAGCATGACGCACTCGCAAGGAGGCCGGCTGTGATGAACATTCGCTCGAAGTTCGCATCGTTGTTCGCGCTGTGCGTCGCGCTCGCCGCCTGCATGAACAATCCGCCCGCGAAACCCGAATCGCGCATCGACCCGAACGCCAACATCAGCGCATTGCAGACCTTCGGCTGGCAACCCGCGAACAACAACTTGGTCAGCACCGACATCGCGCAGCGCAAATTCGACGACGACATCAAGTCCGCGGTGCAAACCGACCTGATGCGCAAGGGCTATACGCTCGTCGACAACAATCCGGATCTGCTGATCTCGTACGACGTCTCGTCGTACGAGAAAACGAAGTCCAATCCAATCAGTGTCGGCGTCGGCATGGGCAGCTGGGGCGGCAACATGGGCGGCGGTGTCGGCGTGGGCACCGGCGGCGGCACGACCAGCCAACAAGAAACGCGCTTCACCGTCCACGCGCTCGATCGCAAGGGCGATCGAGACGTGTATCTCGGCTCGATGACGGGCACGATTGCGCCGGGCGCGAGCTACTCAGACATCGCCGGCGTCGTCTCGCAAGCGTTGAAGGATTTTCCGGTGAAACGGCCGTAGTCAGCCGCCGGCCGCGCTCGGCGGCCGTCACGATTCCATCCGTCGTTCTCGTTCATCTCGCGTCGAACTCGCCGGTCGCGAGCGTCGCTTGGCTCGGCCGACCCGGAAACCTCGGCTCCGCACGGGACGCTTGCCGCCCCTTCAATGGACCGTTAGCTCGAACTTCAGCGGTACTTCGTCGTTCTGTAGCGCCGTCTCCTTCGAGTCGCCGACCTTGATGCGCGACTGGTCGAGCGTCGCGTTCTCGGCGAACGCGTCGTGCACCGCGTTCGCACGCGCCGCGGCGAGCGAATCGACCGCGTTCGGCGGCAGCGCTTCGGCCGCCACCAACTTCGCGATCAGCGCATTCATGTAAGCGCCTTCGTCGAGCACCGGTTTTGCGCCGGGCTTCGGCGGCACGCTGCTCGCCGCTTTGATCGGGTCGAGCGACAGGCCCGGAATGCTCTCCTTCACCATCTTCTCGACGATCTTCAAACGGCCCGCCGCGTCTCGATCGCCAACGCGTTCGTCGAGGCGCGCCTGCACGCTCGCCGCCCGCAGCGCTTCCGCGTCCGCCAACTGATTGACCGCGCCGTGGATCGTCAACGCCAACGTCGGCCGCTGCGCGAGCGCAGCGGACACTTTCGCGATCTTCTCGCGCTCCGGCGGCGCGAGCTCGCTGCTGCCGGGATCGAACAGCACCTGGTCTAGGCCTTCCGAATCGCCGAGGCCGACCAGGCGTCCGAGCAAACGGAACGGCGACGTGACGATCTGCGTGATCAAGTTCGCGAGTGCCCGCATGATGACACCGCCGATGCGGAACGTCGGATCGTTGACGTCGCCTTCGACCGGTAGATCGACGTTGATGTTGCCACTCGAATCCTTCAGCAGCGAAATCGCCAGGTCATACGGCAAGTTCAGCGCTTCCGGATACGGCACCTTCTCGCCGAGCTGGAAGTCGCGTACGACGATCTTGTGTTTGCCGTCGAGGATGCCGTTGCGCAGCGTGTAGTTCATGTCCATGTCGAGCCGCCCGCTCTGGACCTTGCGCCCCGCGAAGCGGATCGCGTATGCGCTCGCGCCCGGCATATCGAGGTTCT
>DASRZO010000446.1:0-8948 GCA_035686405.1 Pseudomonadales bacterium
CCGGATGCGCCGATCGAGGACCGGATCAACTACGTCCTATACAACGAAATCAACCCGGGGCTCGCGTCGCACGGCGGCCAAGTGACGTTGATCGAGGTCGTCGACGGCAACACGGCGGTGCTGCAATTCGGCGGGGGGTGCCAAGGCTGTTCGGCGGTCGACATCACGCTGAAGCAAGGCGTCGAGCGCACGCTGCTCGAACAGATCCCCGAATTGGTCGCGATCCGCGACAGCACCGACCACACGGTGCGCGAGCACGCCTACTACCAATAGCGCGTCGTCCTTCGCTAAGCTGCGTCGGCGCGCGCCCCCGAGCGCGGTCGTTGGCGTAGGACATCGCGTAATTCGGTCGCGAGTTCCCGTAGAAGGTCGGCAGTGGTCGTCCAGTCGATGCACGGATCGGTCACGGATACGCCGTAAGCGAGTTTGGTTCGGTCGGCACCGAGCTTCTGATTGCCGGCATTGATGTTGCTTTCGATCATCAACCCCAAGATCGAGCGATTGCCCGCCTTGATTTGCGCGGCGACGTCGCGGGCAACGACGACTTGACGGGACGGGTCCTTTCCCGAGTTCGCGTGGCTGCAGTCGATCATGACGTTCGGGCGCAACCCCGCCGCAACGAGCGCCTGTTCGCACTGGGCGACGCTGGCGCGATCGTAGTTTGGTCCTCCGTTGCCGCCGCGCAGCACAACGTGTGCAGCCGAGTTTCCTCGCGTGTGAATGATCGACACTTGCCCCGCTTGGTTGATGCCCAGGAAACGGTGCGGCTTGGACACGGATTGCAGCGCATTGATCGCGACGTCGAGACTGCCGTCGGTACCGTTTTTGAATCCGACGGCCGACGATAGTCCAGATGCCATTTCCCGATGCGTCTGCGATTCCGTCGTCCGCGCGCCGATCGCCGACCAGGCGATCAGCTCCTGTAGGTATTGCGGCGCGATCGGATCCAACGCCTCGGTGCTGAGCGGCAGCCCCAGTTCGGCGATGCGCAGCAGCAGACTACGTGCGATGCGAATGCCTTCCTCGATGTGGAATGAACCATCGAGGTGCGGATCGTTGACGAGGCCCTTCCATCCGACTGTCGTACGCGGCTTCTCGAAGTAGGCGCGCATGACGAGTAGCAACGTGGGCGAGAGTTCGTCCGCGAGCGCCTTGAGTCGGTGCGCATAGTCTTCGGCCGCAGTCACGTCGTGTATCGAACACGGACCGACGACGATCAACAGACGATGATCGCGGCCGTCGACGACGTTGCGAACTTGCTCGCGCGCGTCGTGTACGAAAGCACGCACGCGATCGCTCACCGGCAGTTCCGCTTTTAGTTGCGCCGGCGTGACCAGCAGTTCCTGCGCCACTACGTTCAGATTTTCGAGCTGTTCCATCATTGACCTCGCATTCACCCCGCGAAAAAAAACCCCGAGAGGCTCGTTGCCCATCGGGGTCTTCCCGGAGGGCAACTCGCGCTGCCCTCCCACGATGGTTAGGCGACGCTAGTCCATCAGGGCGTAGCCAAACCAAAATCGCGAAGCCATCGAACCCGCCGGAACCGCGGACGGACCCGAGAGCGTGTTTCGGTGGCTAGCGACGTGATGCATGGCCGCGGATTGTCCGCGTCGATTTCGCAAATTGCAAGGCGACTCAACCGACGTGGGGGGCGCGTCACACGCCCCAATCGAGTCGTTGGGCCTCCGGGAGGCTGCCGAAGATATGTCGATTCACTGCGGACGGCGCCAGTGGTAGTCGCTCGGCAGGACGCGGCGGGTGTTCGCGGCGCGCCCGCGCTCGGTCGTATCGGCCGAGATGATGCGAGCCTGTTTCGATGCGGTCGGCCAAATCGTGGCCAGCAGCGAGCGTGCCGGCGGCGCCCGGACTCCCGTCTGTGGATCGGTGCCGAGAACCGCCGACAGGTGCAATGAGCTGCGCGCCCGTGTAGCCGCGACGTACATCAGTCGAATCACCTCGTTCGCGTCGCGCCGCGCATCCTCGTAGCCGAGCCACCGATAGAGGTCGCTGTCGGTGCCCACTCGATCCACGCCGATCAGCACGTGTTCGCCCTCCGGTCGCCAGCGAATCGGCGGCGGATCGTCGCGCCGATTGATCCGGTGTAGGCAGGGGACTAGCACGTGGTCGAACTCGAGCCCCTTCGCCCGGTGGATCGTCATCAGCTCGACGGCATTCGGAATCGGCGCATCGTCTGCGAACAAATCGTCTAAGGCGCGCTCCGTCGCGGGAATGTCGACGATTCTCGGATGAATTCGCTCGACGAGTTCGAACAGTTTCCGAGCGTGCTCCATCGCATCGGCGCCTTCGTACGCGTCTGCGCCGCCAAGGCGGATGAAGGTCGACTCGAGCCACTGTCGAGTCCGAGCTTGACCGCGCCAACTTTCGGCCGTGCGTAGAACAGGGCGAATACGCGCGATGCGTGCGCGGCCGTCGTGCGAAAGCTCCGCGATCTCGCCATCGTCTCGGACGACGCGAGCGGGCCGGTCGAGCTGCGCGACCGACTCCAAATCGCGCATCGACAACCCAACGAATGGCGCCCGCAGCAGCGCGAGCCACGCGGCGCGATCGTCGTCGGACGAGAGCGCTTTCAGAAGCACCAAAAGGTCGCTGACGACGGGTCGCGTCGCGAGCGGATGAATCGCGACGCCGCGCCATGGAATACGTCGATCCGACAACGCGTCGATTGTTTGCCCGAGGTGTGCTCGGTTGCGCACCAACACGGCAATCGATTCCTCGGGGTGGGACGAGCGAATACGTTCGATCGTAACGGCGACGTGACGGGCCTCGTCGATCGCCGCCTCGGCGTCCGATGCGATGACCGTCATGGTGCAACCATCCTCCGGCCGTGAGGGACGTTGCTGCACCGATGGCGCATACGCAACGCGGCCGAGCAGCGGATCTTCGTGGCCGCCGAACGCTTCGACGAATGTCGCATTGATCCACGCGATCAGCGTGGCAGACGAACGAAAGTTGCTGACGAGTTCGATCGGCCGTGGTCTCAGGGAACCGATACCGCGGCGCCGCGTACGCTGAAACAAGCCGACGTCGGCATCGCGAAAACGGTAGATCGACTGCATCGGATCGCCAACGACGAAAAGCGTTCGGCCGTCGTCGACGTTCCATTCCTGCAGAAGCCGCGAGAACAACCGATAGTGGATCGCCGACGTGTCTTGGAACTCGTCGATCAATACATGCTTGATACGGTAATCGAGGGCCAATGCCAGGTCCGTCGGCGAGTCCGCGTCGCCGAGCGCTCGCAGCGCCGCGAACGTGACTTCGGCGAAATCGAATGCACCGGCGCGTCGAAACGCTTCGCCGAGTTCGACGACGAGTACTGCGAGCGCCGCGGCGACGGTGTCGATGTCGGCCAATTCGTCGACGCGCGGGCGGCGCGCTGGCAGTTGCCGAATCGAGGCGAGTTGCTCCATCAGGCCGCGTCGATCGAGTTCCGCCGCGAGCGATTTGAGTTCGGCTTTCTCGCGCGCCGCGCCACTTCCGGATGCGAATCCTTGCGCTTCGCCGAAGCGGCTCCGGGGCTTCCCGTCGCGGGTGGAGAGCAGGTCCGCAACGAAGGCCCATCCGTCGAGTGCGTCAGGCAATCCGCCCCATCGCCAGTCGAACTGCAGGCGCGCAGCGCGTTCCTCGGCAACACGAACGAGATCGTTCGTGATGGTGTCGTCGAGATCGGCTTGGATATCGTCGAATGCGCCTCGGTGTAGCTGTTCGATCGCCGCGTCGATCTCCGCTCCGACCGCGCGAGCGCCGGATCCGTCGTCAACTCGACCGCGCACCGCGCGGCGGAGCACATGGGCGACCAACTCGAACCATTGGTCGCGTCGACCCAGCATCGCGACGAGCGCGTCGTGCATGCGGGGATAGTCGTTGTCGAACAGCGCCAGCAGTCGAACCAATTCGGTCGAGAGGGGCGCGTCCGAGTCGACGCGTTCGAATGCGCGGCGCACGGCGTCGGCATATAACGGTCGAACATCGGTCGTAACCGCGAGCGCGTCGCCGAGACGGCTCGCAATCGGCAGGCTGCGCACCAGGGTGGCGCAGAAAGCATCAATCGTCTGAATACGTAGACGCGCGGTCAACGAATCGATCCGCCAACCCAGCGTCTCGCCCCTGCGTCGGATCGTTTGCGCGCGCTCGTCGTCCTCCGAAAGAGCGGCTACCACTCGCGAGCGCATTTCCGCAGCGGCTTTGCGCGTAAACGTAATTGCGAGGATTTCTTCCGGCCGTTCGACGATCGCGAGAAGGTTCAGCAGGCGATCGACGAGCAGCGTGGTTTTGCCGGATCCGGCCGGTGCTTGCACGATAACCGAGTAACGAACGTCGGCCGCGTCGCGACGTTGCTGCGCATCGGGTGGCGGATCAGTCGCCGGCAATTCGTTCGATCTCGCCAATACGGCAGAGCGCGTGCAGGTCGCATTCGCGACACGCTTTCGCGTCGCGCGGCCGGACGTCCGCGACACCGGCGACGAACTCGTCGGTCAGGTCGAGCAAGCGTCGCCGCCAGAGGTCCATCATCGCGCCCCAGTCGTCGTCGGATTCGATCGGTCTGCGGAGTCGTACGGGGCCGGACGAGAGCGGCGTTCGCGACCATCCGCTCAAACGGCAGTCGCCGATGAGAACGGCCGCGACGGCGATCCCGGTGGCGTTGGGCGTTGCAAGGGCATACATCGGCAGTTGCGGTTCCTCCAGGCGTTCGCCGAAAACGGCGTTGGTCACGACTTCGCCCGTCTTGTAGTCGACCACCACGATCTCGTTCGAAGCGTCGTCGACGCGGTCGACACGGAGGTCGAATTCAAAGTCGCCCAACGATAGCGTAGTGGCGCGCTCGACGGCGACGATTCGCAGAGGTGCTCGCGCTCGCTCGACCTCCAGCCAGTCCCCGAGCAGGCGATGCAACCGCGCTCGTTCCGACTCGACGAACGGCGGCGGCAGGGAACCGAGGCCCGCAGTGGCAGCGTCGACGGCGCCGGTCAGAGCACCGTTCACGACGGCTTCGTCTAGAACTGCTTCATTGATCTCGGTTCCGAGATGCTGAAACAACGCGCGCAAGGCCGCATGAATCGCTATACCGCGGTCGGCCGAGTCGGGATATCGATGCGGGATTCGTCGCGGCTCGACGTACAAGCGATTGCGCGCGAATGCCCTGAACGGGCACGCGGACTGGTCGCGCAGGATGATCGAACCGCGATGACGTAGACGATCGCGACGAATGGGACCGACGCCGGGTTCGTCGCGGCATACGAGATCGATGGTCGCCCGTTGCAAAAACGGGTGGCCGGCGGAATTCGCCGCGCCTGTGGCGGGTCGCCAATTCGTTGCTGCAATCGCCGAGACCGTCGGACTTGGTCCGCGCGCTTCGTCGTCGCGCGTCCGTGCGTGACTGAAGACGATTGTCGGCGCGGCACCGAGCCACCGTTCGGTCATTCGACGAGCGAACTCGGCTTCGCCGTCGAAATCGGACCGCGCGATCCGCGCCGCGCGCTGCAGTCGCAGCGGTATGAATGGATTGGGCCGCGGCGGAGCGGGCCAACGACCGTCGTCGAGTCCGGTCACCCAAAGGTGCGTGAAGTGCAGGCCGATGGTTTCCAACGCGCCGAGCACGTGGAGCGAGGCATCGGGTCGCGATGGCGCGAAGAGTTGTCGCCGCGCGGTGCGTAGGATCAGCCCGATCATCGACGCGAGGTCTCCGGGTTCGGTGAATGGGGCGCACATCGCGAGTTCGTCGAGCATGGCGTCGAATGCGGCGACGGCTTCGTGGTCTTCGGCGGTGAGTCGGCTTCGGTTCGGCCAGGAGACCACGTGCAGCAGTTCGCGAATGCGAGCCACCGCGACGTCGAGACGCAGCAGGCCGATGCGTCGTGCCTCGCTAACGATGTTGCCAAGGGGCGAAGGCGGCCTGCCGCGAGACCAGCGGGCCGCCGAGTACGCGTCGGGCAACGTCGGCGCGCTCGCCGTGGCCGGATCGACGCCGAATGCGAAGAACGCCGAGCGCAGCAGTCGTTCGATGTCCTGGTACGGCCGCGCGGCGCCAAGCCAATCCAACAGCAGCAACACGTCGGCGATGACCGGATAGTCGGCCAGCGTTACGCCGCCCGAAATGTTGAAGTTGCCGTCGCCCGGTGCTGTGTATGCCGTATCGGGTCGAAGCAGTGCATCGAGCCGACCGACGATCGCCTCGTGATCGACGTTCGCGTCGGGGACGACGATTCCGACAGCGGTGTTCGGATGTCCCTGTCCAATCGCGGCGGCGGCCCAATGAATCGCCGCCGACAGCTCCTCGGCCGAATCGGCGAACGACCAGAGATCGATTCGCTCGGGCGTCCGTCCGTCGGGGCGGTGCAGCTCGACTGTCTGCGATGCGGACTGCACCGCATCCAGCAGGTGTCGCAGGCTCGGCCAAACGACGTCGAAGCCGACCAACAGCAGCGGCTCCGCATCGATCGTCCGCTGGCGAATCGCATTTGCGACGATTGCGGTGATCTCGCACGCCGTCACCCAACCCCGGGATTCCGCTGCGCTCGCGTAGCGCTGCGCCCAATCCCCGAATAGCCGATGGTTTTCGTTGTCGTCGAATTGCCCCAACTGCCGGACCAAGTCCCAGTCGTGGAGCAACTTCCACGCCGCGGCGACGTCGGCATAGAGCTGCTCGGGATCGATGTCGTCGACGATCGGTGCACTTTGCAGCCACGCCAGTCGCTGTGCGAGTGGCGATAGCAGAACGCTGCGGTCGGCGCGCGGAACCGCGTCGAATCGCACGCGGAGGTATTCGTCGAGCTGATAGATCCGTGGGGTGGGCCTGGCATAGTCGGCGAACACGTCGATCAAGGCCCGGCGTAGACGTTCGTTGGCAGTGATGATCGTTGCGTCGGTGCTGCGTTGGATCAACGTTGCATCGAATTGCACCAGCGGGGTGGCTTGCATCGCGTCGCCGTACCAAGGAAGGCGCGATTGTAGGGGTGCCTCGACGGTGTGCCAAACGACGTGAGCGGTGCGCTACAATGCGCGCCCTTCGCACCAGCCCTCCGCTCGATCCGTATGCCCAAACCGACCACCGACGAACGCGTGCGCGCCGGGCGTATCGGCTTCGTGAGCCTCGGATGCCCGAAAGCCCTAGTCGATTCCGAGCGCATCCTGACCCAGCTCAAGGTCGAAGGTTACGAGACGTCGAATACATACGCGGACGCCGACGTCGTCGTGATCAACACGTGCGGGTTCATCGATAGCGCGATCGAGGAATCCCTCGACGCGATCGGCGAGGCGATGGCGGAGAACGGGCGGGTGATCGTCACCGGCTGTCTCGGCGCGCGCGCGGATCTCATTCGCGAGCATTTTCCCGACGTTTTGTCGGTCACGGGACCGGCCGCCTATGAATCTGTCGTCGACGCCGTTCACCAGGCGGTTCCGCAGCAACCGTCGAACCCGTTCGTCGATCTGATTCCGCTGGGCGGCATCAAACTGACGCCGCGCCATTACGCGTATCTCAAGATTTCCGAAGGCTGCAATCACAGCTGCTCGTTCTGCATCATCCCGTCGCTGCGCGGCAAGCTACGCTCGCGCCGCATCGGCGAAGTGCTCGACGAGGCGCAAGGGCTCGTACGCGCGGGCGTGAAGGAATTGTTGGTGATCTCGCAAGACACCAGTGCTTATGGCGTCGATCGGAAATATCGCACCGACTTCTGGGACGGCCGGCCGATGCGCACCGACATGGTCGAGCTGTGCAAACGTCTCGGCGAGATCGCACCGTGGGTGCGTCTGCATTACGTCTATCCGTATCCGCATGTCGATCAGCTGTTGCCGTTGATGGCCGACGGCCTGGTTTTGCCGTACCTCGACGTGCCGCTGCAACACGGAGTTCCGCGCATTCTGAAGCTGATGCGCCGCCCCGCTGCGACCGAGAAGACGCTCGACCGCGTCGCGGCTTGGCGTGCCGTATGCCCCGATGTAGCGATTCGCTCGACCTTCATCGTCGGCTTTCCGGGCGAGACCGATGCCGAGTTCGAATCGCTGCTCGAATTCCTGACCGACGCGGATCTCGATCGCGTCGGATGCTTCGCGTATTCGGACGTCGACGGCGCCGCCGCGAACGACCTGCCGGACCCGATCCCCGATGACGTGAAGCAGGAACGGCTCGAGCGCTTGATGTCGCATCAGGCGCAGATCAGCGAACGGCGCATGGCGGCGAAGATCGGGCGAACGATGCGCGTGTTGGTCGACGCGGTGGACGATGAGGGTGCAATCGGTCGCTCGAGCGCCGACGCGCCGGAGATCGACGGGCGCGTGTACGTCGATTCGATGAACCTCGAGCCGGGTGAATTTGTCGATGTCGAAATCGTCGATGCCGATACCCACGACCTGTACGCGACGGTCTCGGCCGGTTAGTTCTTTGATATTCTTGCCCGAGCGAATCTGGAGCGCTGACGAATGTGGTATCTGATAGAAGACTTCTTCGAACAGGGTTGGCCGGTGAAGCTGTTCATCGGCTGGGGTTGGTTGTCGATCATCATCATGGTTGCATCGATCATCGCTTCGCTGGCGCGCGCGGGCTGATCCGACGTGTGGCTGTCGTCTCTCACGCACCGTCAACGCGAGGCACTTCTCGGCCTCGCGCACAACGTCGTCGTGTCCGACGGTTTGCTGGATCCCAACGAGGAAGGGATGCTCGACGAGTTCAAGCGTGAGATGGAACTGAGTCCTCAGACCGAGTCGCAATACCTCGAGCTGAACGGTGTCGACAAGGTGTTCGATACGAAGCGTTCGCGCGCGATCGCGATCATCAACTTGTTGCGGTTGTCATACGTTGACGGCGCGTTCGAAATCGAGGAAGAGTGCGTTCTGAAGGAAGTAAGTCGAGCGTTCGGTTTGCCCGACTCCGAGTTTCAGTTGATGGACAACTGGGTTCGGCGGCTCGTCGCGCTCGAGGAAGAAGCCCGCGG
>DASRZO010000447.1:0-3353 GCA_035686405.1 Pseudomonadales bacterium
CTCGAGATCGCCGACGACCTGTCCGTCGCCTTCCTGTTGTTGTTGGAACGGCTCGGTCCCGACGAGCGCGCGGCGTTTCTGCTGCACGACGTCTTCGATACCGACTACGAGAAGATCGCGCAGTCGCTCGACAAGACCGAGGTCGCGGTGCGTCAGTTGGTCTCGCGTGCGCGTCAACACGTGGCCGAAGGCCGGCAACGATTCCGCGCGACCGGCTCGGATCAGCGCGACCTCGCCGCCCGGTTCCAACGCGCACTGGTGACTCGCGACGAACGTGCGCTGATCGCGCTCTTCAAGCCGGATGCGACGCTTGTCTCCGACGGCGGCGGTAAGGCGCAGGCGGCGTTGCGGCCGATCTACGGCGCCGCCAAGGTCGTACGTTTCTTCATCGGCATCTCGAAGGACCGCAACCCGGAGGACTTCACGTTCGAGAGCTGTTGGTACAACGACGCACCGACGATCGTCATTCGCGAGAACGGCGTCGCCGGGGTGTTCGCGACGCTGTCGATCGAAGTCGACGACGGCCGCATCGCGACGATTTACTCGATGCGCAATCCGGACAAACTCGACCGCATCGAACCCGCGCCCCGAGCAACACGTTAGGCGCGGCGCACCGCCGCTTCCGGTGCGTGCATCTCCGGCGGTTCACGTTCGATGTGCGCGAGATGCGCGCGGACGGTGGCGACGCTGACGTTCGCGCGCCGCAACTTCAGCGCCGGCGCAATGCGCGACAGGTGGAAGACGAATACCGTCAGCGCGAAGCCGGCGCTGACGATCGCGATCACCGCGAGCGGCCCCGGCGCGCCGCCGGTTGCCGCGATCTCGTGCGCGACCCACAGCGCGAGCCCGATGGCGATCGCGATCGCGATCGCCGCGACGCGCAGCACGTCGCCGAGCGCGCCGCGCGCACCGCGCCGAATCACGCGCCGCAATTCGCCGACGGAGAAGTAGTCGAGAAACCAGCCGGTGTCTTCGTCGACGCTGCGCTCGCCCGGCGGCGCCAAACGCTGCTGCGTCAGCGGATCGGTCGCGATCTCGCCGCGTCGGTGCGCGGCGATCCCGGCGAGAATCGCGCGATGCACGACCTCGTCGATCGGGAACCGGCGCGCGATGAAGAATGCGCCGATCGAAAACGCCGCCGGCGTCAACGCAAAGATCACGCGAATCGCGAGCACCACGTCGGGCGACTGCGCGACGTTCGGTTGATAGCCGAGCCACGCGAGCAACGCGAGCGGCAGCGAGGCGCTCGGAATCACGATGAACTTCGGCACTAAGCCCCATAGCGACAAATACTGCGCTTCGCGGCGTTTGCCGCTGTGCAGCTCGTCGTAGTCGATCACGTCCGCCTGAATCGCCGGCGGCAGGAACAAGCCGGCGCCGAAACTCGAGCCCGCCCACGCGATCACGAAAAGACACGCAACGTTGTCGCCGGGGCCGAGCAAGAACAGCGCAAGTCCGCCGGTCACGCCGATCACGAACGTCGCGAGCCACGTTTTCAACTTGCCGATGCGCTTCGCCAGCGCGAGCCACAGCGGCAGCAGCAGCAGCCCCGACAGGAAATACGTCGCGAGAAAGATCGACAGCCAGCTCTGCGCGGCTTCCGGCGGCAACGGCGGCGGATTCAGGACGTATCGACTGAAGTACGGCATCAACAGGCCCGGAATCGCGCCGGGAATGCTCGCAACGACGTAGCACGCAAACAACACCACGAAGGGGCGATTGCGGAGCGATCGCCGCACGCCCGGCACCAACGGATTCGATTTGCGTTCGACGAACCCGGGCCGCTCGCGCACGCGGAAGACCAACAGCCAATACAGCGTCACCATCAATAGTCCGTACGCAATCGCCATGTCGGCGTACGCGCGCCGCTCGTCGCCGAGCACGTTGATCAGAATGCCGGGCACGACGGCGGCGACCAGCGTGCCGACCAGCGCGAACCCTTCGCGCCACGAGAACAGGCTCGACCGTTCGTGATAGTCGAGCGTCAGCTCCGGCCCGAGCGCCGCGTGCGGCAAGCCGTACAGCATGTTCAAGATGAAGAACGACATCAGCGTCGCGCCGAACCAGACCGCGGCGCCTTGCTGCGACAGCCACGTCGGCGGCGAGAAAAGCGCCACGAACACGCACGCGGCAATCGGTGCTGCGACGAATATCCACGGCCGCCGCCGGCCCCAGCGCGTGTGCGTGTGGTCCGACAACCAGCCGGCGAACGGATCGACGATCGCGTCGAGCACGCGCGCGAGCGCGGCTGCGAGCGCGACCCACGCAAGCGGCACCAGCACGGTGTCGGAATAGAACGGATTGACGTGAATCGCGACCGGAATCGCCATCGCTGCCCCGGCGACGCTCGGCGCGCCGTACAAAATCTTGCGCCCCAGCGGCAGCTTCTCGGAGTTCGATTCGGTCACGCGTACGTCTTCTCGCAACAACGGACGTTCAGCGTGGCCGGCGTCGGTCGCGCGCGCAAGTGCCGATGCGACACGCCGTCGCGGATGGCCGTCCGGCCGACGCGCTGCTCGCGCCGATGCCCGCCCCGTGCGGGGCGAGCCACGAACGGCGAGCCGGCCGGACAAGCCGCAACGGATCGGGCATCATCGCGCGCGACCAAAAACTCGGGACACGCCACATGACCGCTTTCGCTACGCCGAATTTCACGACCGACCTCACCGGCCAAGTCGCCCTCGTCACCGGCACCACGTCCGGGCTCGGGCGCCGCTTCGCCATCGTGCTCGCAAAATGCGGTGCGAAGGTCGTCGCGACCGGGCGCCGCTCCGAGCGCCTCGAAGAACTCGCGAAAGAGATTCGCGCCGGCGGCGGCATCTGCGAGCCGGTCCGGCTCGACATGACCGACGCCGACGACATCGTGCGCTGCGTCGACGCAGCCGAGAAGGCGTTCGGCACCGTGACGATCCTCGTCAACAACGCCGGCATCCCGGATGCGCAGCGCGCGCACAAGATGTCGAACGAACTGATCAACGCGGTGTTCGACACGAACTTGCGCGGTCCTTACATCCTGTCGTGCGAAGTCGCGCGCCGGTTGCTGGCGAAGAAGCTGCCCGGCCGTATGGTGAACATTTCGTCGATGGGCGCGTTCAACTACGGCGGCGGCGGCGCCGCGCTGTACTCGATCACGAAGGCCGGCATCGTGCGGATGACCGAAGCGCTCGCGGTGGAATGGTCGCGCTTCAACATCAACGTCAACTGCATCGCGCCGGGCGCGTTCGCCTCCGAGATGATGGACGGCATGCTGCAACGCATCGGCGACATCACGAAGGCGTTCCCGCGCCAGCGGCTCGGCGATCCGGCGCAGCTCGACAGCACGCTGCTGTTTCTCGTGTCGCCGTCGTCGGAGT
>DASRZO010000448.1:0-3212 GCA_035686405.1 Pseudomonadales bacterium
GCTGGACGGCGTGTACGGCTTCGCCGGTTGGCAATGGATTTTCCTGACCGAAGCGGTACCGTCGCTCGCGCTCGGCGTCGCGGTGCTCTTTTATCTGACCGATCGGCCGGATGCGGCGGCGTGGTTGTCCGGCGAGCAGCGTGCGGCGCTGGCGCAGATGATGCGCGCGGAGGCCGACACGATTGCCGCGACGCATCGCGTCGATCTACGTAGTGCGTTGCTGCATCCGATCGTGTGGCGACTGGGTGTGTTGTATTTCGCGCTGATCGTCGGTTTCTACAGCATCAGCTTCTGGTCGCCGCAGATCATTCAATCGCTCGGAGCGCTCGACCGCGTCGAGGCGGCGCTGGTGTCGGCGATCCCGTACGTGTGCGCGGCGATCGCGATGGTGTTTGCCGGTGCGCATTCCGACCGGACCGGCGAGCGTCGTATGCACATCGCGATCGGGGCGCTCGTCGGCGCGCTCGGGATGGTCGCCACTGCGTATCTGCGCGAGCCGGTGCTCGGCGTCGCGGCGCTGTCGGTCGCGGCGATCGGCATCTGGAGCGCGGTGCCGGTGTTCTGGTCGTTGCCAACGACGTTTTTGAGCGGCACGGCCGCGGCCGGCGCGATCGCGCTGATCAATTCGTTCGGTAATCTCGGCGGCTTCGTCGGGCCGTACGTGATCGGCCGCGTGCACGACGCGACCGACAGTTACGCCGCCGGCTTGCTCGTCATCGCCGGCTCGCTGGTCGGCGCTGTCGCATTGGCACTGAGCCTGCGTCGAACGCCTGTCGTCGTCATGTCGTCGGCTCCAACCAGTTCCGATGTGCCGCGAGGCGCTCCGCCAACAGATCGATGAAGCGGCGCACCGTCGTCGCCAGATGGTGACGATGCGGATACAGCGCGTTGATCGCGAGTTCGATCGGCGTGAGGTCTTCGAGCAGGCGCACCAGCCGCCCGTGTCGCAATTCCTCGGCGATCAGGAAACTGGGTCCGAGCAAGATGCCGTGCCCGTCGAGCGCCCATCCTTTCAGTGCTTCGGGATTGTTCGTCACGAGGTTGCCGGCAATCGGCACCACGATCGACTCGCCGTGCGGACCGGTGAAATGCCATTGGTCGCCCCACGGATAGTGTGCATAGCGTAGACAGTTGTGCTGCTTCAGGTCGTCGGCGACGTGCGGCGGCGCGTGGCGTTCGAGGTAGCTCGGCGCGCAGCACAGCACGTGTCGCCACGGCGTCAGCCGACGCACGATGAGACTCGAGTCCGGCGGCGGCGTGGTGCGGATCGCGAGGTCGTAGCCCTCCTCGATCAAGTCGACCATCCGCTCGCCGACGGCGAGGTCGACCGACACGTGCGGGTACGCCGTGACGAAGTCGCCGACCACCGGCGTGATGAAGCCGACCATCGACGCGTTGCTGTACAGACGCAGCTTGCCGCGCGGCGTCGCCTGCATCTCGCTCGCGAGCCGATCGGCTTCTTCGATCTGCGCGAGGATCTGCACGCAGCGGTCGTAGTAGGTGCGGCCGATCTCGGTGACGCTGACGTGGCGGGTCGTGCGGTTCAGCAACCGCACGCCGAGCCGTTCTTCGAGCGCCTGGACGTGGTTGCTGACCATCGTCGTCGACATGTCGAGCTTGCGTGCCGCAGCGGAGAAACCGCCCGAATCGACGACCCGGGTGAACACCGTGAGGCTGGTCATTCGGTCCATGGAGGCCCTCATTATCAACAACTGATGGATAATATTTCCGTAAATCGTCGGATTATCAAATGAGACTGGCTGCTGCATCGTGTGCCCAACACGAATGGAGCAGTCCCAAATGACCACCCTCACCGTACGCCCCGGCCTCTTCGGCAACCTCGACCCGGCCCGAATCCGCGGGGCGCTGAAGCGTTTTCTGCTGACCGGTCTGGGCGCCGGCCTCGTCGTCGGCGCGGCGCTCGCCGGCTACCACTACTACACGGTCGGCCGCTTCCTCGAGTCGACCGACGACGCGTACGTCAAGGCGGACTACACCACCGTGGCCCCGAAGGTCGCGGGCTACGTCGCCGAAGTGCTCGTCGCCGACAACGAAAAAGTCGTCGCCGGCCAAGTGCTCGCCCGGATCGACGATCGCGATTACAAAACGGCGCTCGACCAAGCCCGCGGCGACGTTGCCGCGGCCGACGCGACGCTGCGCAATCTGGACGCGCAACTCGTGCTGCAGCAGTCGGTGATCGCGCAGCAGCAAGCCGACATCGACGCGACGATCGCGTCGCAGAAATTCGCGCAACAGGAAGACGTGCGATATCGCGACCTGTTGCACCGCGGTTTCGGCACCGTGCAACAGACGCAAGCCGCCGAAGCGAAGCTGAACGAAACGAGCGCGCAGCTGCAGCGCGCTCGCGCGGCGCTCGTCACCGCGCAAAAGCAGCTCGATGTCATCGCGACCGAACGCGATCGTCAGGTCGCCGTGCGCGATCGTGACGCGGCGATCGCACGGCAGGCGGAGATCAATCTCTCGTACACGACGCTCGTGGCGCCCGTCGACGGCACCGTCGGTGCGCGCTCGATCCGCGTCGGTCAGTTCGTCGCCGCCGGCACGCAGTTGATGGCGGTCGTGCCGCTGCAAGACGTCTACGTCGTCGCGAACTTCAAAGAAACGCAGTTGACGCACGTACGCGACGGCGCGCCGGTCGACGTCACGATCGACGGCTTCCCCGGCGTGCACCTCACCGGTCACGTCGACAGCCTATCGCCGGCGAGCGGTCTCGAATTCGCGCTGTTGCCGCCGGACAATGCGACCGGCAACTTCACGAAGATCGTGCAACGCATTCCGGTGAAGATCGCGCTCGACCACACGGCGCTGCTCGGGGTGCTCCGCCCCGGCATGTCGGTCGAACCGACGATCGATACGCGCGGCGCCTGAGATCAGGCGAGCGCCGGACGCCACGCAACGCAAAACGACCAATGGCGCGGAAGCAGGAATAGCACCATGAACGCCGCCGACACCCTGACCGCACCGATCAACGCCGCCGATAGCGTGCCGGTGAAGACGTGGATCGCGGTCGTCGGCGCAACGCTCGGCTCGTTCATGGCGGTGCTGAACATCCAGATCGTGAACGCGTCGCTCGCCGACATTCAGGGCGCGATCGGCGCCGGCGTCGACGACGGCGGCTGGATCTCGACGTCGTACCTGGTCGCCGAAATCGTCGTGATCCCGTTGACCGGCTGGCTCACGCAAGTGTTCTC
>DASRZO010000449.1:0-3292 GCA_035686405.1 Pseudomonadales bacterium
GATGGATCTCGGCCTCGTGAATCGCGTGTTCCCGCGTGCGAAACTGCTCGACGAGACGCTCGACTACGCCCACCGCATCTCCGCCAACGATCCGTTTCAGCTGCGGATGATCAAGCTCGCGGTCAACCAAATGCAGGATCAGCAGGGCTTCGCGGCGCACGTCACGTCGGCGCACGCGATGCATATCTTGTCGTCGGAAGGCGAGAAGGATGCGGACTACGCGCTGAAAGTGCCCGCAGGCCGGCGCCGGCCGATGGTCGTGCGCGCGTTCGAGAACTACGAGCGGGCGAAACGGAGGCCGTAGCGCGCCGCTAGCGCCCGCTTGCACTTCACGGATGCGACATTCGACGCGTCGGCCTTCGGCGCTCCGTCGTCTTGCGAAGGGAATACTTCGGTACGGTGGCTACCTCAGCGCGAGCCACGCGGCCACGCAGGCGAGCTTCCAATCCGCCGTCCACGGTTTGCCGAACGCGTCACCGAGTTCGCCGACGATGCGTTGCGCCGTGCGTTCCGCCATCGGCATTTCGTCGAGCGCGAGCGTCGTCGGCTCCAGGCCGAATTTTTCGGCGGCGTGCTCGCAGATCTCGCGAAACAGCCATCCCTCCTTGCCGTGCGCGCGCATGTGCGGGCTGGTGATGCGCTCCGGCGGCGTGTGCGTGTTGACGACGACGCTGATCGATTGGATGCGTTCGTGCTCGCTCACGAGATCGAAGAGGCGCTGCAGCGCGGTTGCACCGATCTTGCGCGCGCGCTTCACGGCTGTAGCCGCCGCTGCGGGATCGCCGTCCATCTCGAGGTGATAGGGATGGACGGTGTCCGGCGCGCTCGGGTCGGCGAGCGCGACCTCGGCGCGATGGAGCGCGCGCAAGCGACCGTCCGCGGCGGCGATCGCGATCGCGAACGCCTTGCCGGTCTTCACGCGCAGCCCGATTGCGGCCATGGCTCTCCGTCGGCAAGGGCTCAGAAGCGGCGGAACGACTCCGGGTCGTAGGCTGCGCAACCGCTCTGACCGAGCTTCAGATATTCGCTGCGGTCGAACTCGGCGCCGTGAAAGAGCTGCGCGTAGAGCGCGCAGTACTGCTTTTGGTCGGTGATCGTCGTGTCACCGAGTAAGCGCTGCTTCAGGTTGTCGGCGGTGACGACCTCGCTCGACATGTGAATGCCCGGCGGCGGCGTATCGAACACGATCGTCTTCAAGCCGTCCGGGTCCCACGGCAACCAGCGGACTTCCTTGCCGTCGCGGCCGGTACCTGGATTTCCTGTGTACGCGAACTCGGCCCAGTACGACATCATGCTGTTCGACAGCGCGTCACGCGCCGGCGTCTTCGGATAGAGGTACGACAAGCCGAGGCCGCCCTCGAATTCCCCGAACACGAATGCGATCTCGAGCCCGTGCGCCGCGCCGAGCGCGCGCGACAGGTCGTAGCCCATTACCGTCGGCTCTTCGTCCCAGTCGAAGCGATACGCGAACACCTGGCCGGGTTGCGACCGGATCAGCGCGGCGGCGAGGTCGTCGACGCCGCGGCGCCGCCAGGCGTCGGTCTGATAGCGCACCTCGCGCTGGTAGCCAACGGGGTCCTTGAGGCGCGGGAAGATCCAGAAGCGCGTCTCGACCCAGCGCGGGTCGCGCACCATGAAGAGCGCGACTTCGTCGCGATTCGTACCCAAGATCACCGGGACGGAGTTGTACTTCGTCGGGTCGGCGAAGAGGCGCGCCGAGTCGATGTCCGCCGGCAAGACGTAACCGTCGCCGACCACTTCGGGTGCGCTGATCATGCCGAACGCGCCGCCGGCATAGAGTTGCATGATGTCGGCCGCCTTCGTATTCAGCAGCATCGCGCGCAGATCGTCGTTCGACATCGCGTTCTGCGCTGCTTTCGCGGCCGACGCATCGGCGGCCTTGCCGTTCCTCACGAGCAACGTGTCGATGACTTCGCGGCTGCTGAACGGGTGTCCGGGATCCGGGTCGTCGCGGTAGTTCTCCGCGATCGCGCGCGTCGCCGTGAACAGGCCGCCGCTTTCGACGATCGCGCGATGGAAGAGACCTTTGGCGAGCGGTGAAGCGAGCAGCGCCAGCACGTCGGCGCCGCCGGCGGATTCGCCGAAGATCGTGATGTTGTCCGGGTTGCCGCCGAACGCCGCGATGTTGTCGCGCACCCAATGCAGCGCAGCGATCTGATCGAGGATGCCGTAGTTGCCGGAGTTGTCTTCCGGCGACGCGGCGTCGCTGCGCAGCGCCGGATGGGAGAACCAACCGAACGGCCCGAGGCGGTAGTTGATCGTCACGACGACGACGTCGTGACCGGCCGCCAGATGCGCGCCGTTGTAGCTGCCGCCGTGGCCGATGCTGTTGCCGCCGCCGTGGATCCAGACCATCACCGGCCGCGCCTTGTCGGCGGTCGGTACGTCGGCCGGGGTGAACGGCGGCGCCCACACGTTCAGATACAGGCAATCCTCGTCACCGACGGGCGCGTTCGACGGGCTGCGCCCTGCGCCGGACAGCAGCGACGGAAACTGCACGCACATGTTGCCGATCGCGAGCGCGCGCCTGACGTCGGACCATGGCTGCACCGGCCGCGGTGCTTTCCATCGCAGTTCGCCGACCGGCGGTGCGGCGAACGGCAAGCCGAGCCACGCGTGCGCGCCGTACGCGTCGACGTAGCCAACGACCGGACCGAGGGGCGTCTGCCGCAGCGTGGCTTGATCGGCGACCGGGGGCGCCTCCTTGTGCTTCGGCCAGAACACGAATGCCGCGACGGCGGCGGCGATCAATACGAGGATGGCGATGACGATCTTGCGCATGGCGGTGTTCGCTCAGGCCGCGGTCGGCTTGCGGAACTTCAGCACGAAGCAGTCGGTCTTGCCGCGGATCGACGGGTCGAACACCGCGAGCGTGTGATTGTCGGCCGGGTTGCGCAGCAGGTCGCTCTCGCCGACGAGTTCGAAGCCGGCCGCTTTCACCTCGGACATCACGACTTGTTCGTCGACGCGGTGCAGCGTGCCGACGTCGCGCGTACCCGATCCCGCTTCGGCCGCGTGGTCGATGACGGCGAACGTCGCGCCCGGCTTCAGGATTTTGTAGATGTTTGCGAGCAACGGACCGCGATCGACCTTCAGATTGATGACGTCGTGATAGTTGAGCGCGGTGAACGCGAGGTCGACCGAGTCAGGGGCGAGGCCCCAGTCATTGTCGGCGACCGCAGTGACGTTCGGCAGACGGTTGTCGGCGATTCGCGCCGGTTCGACGCGGGTCGCAACGACGCGGCCGGCCGAACCGACGACGCGCGACAGG
>DASRZO010000450.1:0-5292 GCA_035686405.1 Pseudomonadales bacterium
ACGCGCTCCAACGAGCCTTCGGTGGCGCGAAACTCCGCCTTCGCATCGAGCGCCGCGACGGCGGCTTGCGCGCGTTGCAAGTTCGAACCGGCGTTTGCGGCGGCGGGCTTCGGCGGCAGTTCCACTTCGGCGACTTTCGCCGCGTGCGACGCTACCTCGACCGCCGGGGCGGCAGGCGCCGTGGCCGACGCAGCCGATGCCGCGCGCGCTGCCGGCGTTGCAACGGCGGGTGCTGCCGGCTCGATCCTGTCTTCGCGTACGGACCGAGCTTCTTGGACCGCTCGGGGCTCGTGCAGCGGTTGTGTTTCGCGCAGCGATTGCGCCGCGCGTTCCATCACCGGTGCCGGCGTCGATTCGTCGTAGTCGTCCCAACTCAACATCGTCGTCATCCTCCGTGATGGCTATTGGCAGGCTTCGCAATCCGGGTTGTCGATCGAGCAGGCTTTCGGCACGTCGGCGGCGTCTCCGGCGATGTCGAAGGCCACTACGCCCGCTTTCGCTGTCGCTGGTGGCGCGCTGTATTGGAAACTGTCTGACGCGCCTGCTGGCGTCGATTCGTCACTGCTCGACGCGCCGTAGGCCACGACCTTGTTCAACGTGCCCTTGTCCACCGTCGATTTCTCGGCGCTCGTCGCACCGAGCGCGCGGAGGTAGTACGTCGTCTTGAGCCCGCGCAGCCACGCCATCCGGTACGTCACGTCGAGCTTCTTGCCCGACGCACCGGCGATGTAGAGGTTCAGCGACTGGGCTTGGTCGATCCACTTCTGCCGGCGCGCCGCGGCGTCGACGAGCCAGCGCGGCTCGACTTCGAACGCCGTCGCGTACAGTTGCTTCAGGTTCTCCGGCACGCGATCGATCTGTTTGACGCTGCCGTCGTAGTACTTGAGGTCGTTGACCATGACCTTGTCCCACAGATCGAGCGCCTTCAGGTCGTGCACCATGTACGGGTTCACGACGGTGAATTCGCCGGACAGGTTCGATTTGACGTAGAGGTTCTGATACGTCGGTTCGATCGACTGCGACGCGCCGGTGATGTTCGCGATCGTCGCGGTCGGCGCGATCGCCATGACGTTCGAGTTGCGCATGCCGCCGGTCTTCACTTTGCGGCGCAGGGCATCCCAGTCGAGCGACGCGTCGTAGTTCGCTTCGAGATACTGTTTGCCGCGTTCGCGTTCGAGCAGCTTCAGCGAATCGAGCGGCATGATGCCGCGGCTCCACAGCGAGCCTTCGAAGCTCGCGTAGCTGCCGCGCTCTTGCGCGAGATCGGACGACGCTTCGATCGCGAAATAGCTGACCGCTTCCATCGAGCGGTCGGCGAACGTGACGGCCGCATCCGACGCATACGGAATGCGCAATTCGTACAGTGCGTCTTGGAAACCCATGATGCCGAGGCCGACCGGGCGATGGCGCATGTTCGATGCGCGCGCCTGCGCCACCGAGTAGTAGTTGATGTCGATGACGTTATCGAGCATCCGCACCGCGGTACGCACCGTGCGGCGGAGCTTGTCGAGGTCGAGACCGTCTTTCGTCACGTGCTGCAGCAGGTTCACCGAACCCAAGTTGCACACCGCGATTTCGTCGCGCGACGTGTTCAGCGTGATCTCGGTGCAGAGGTTCGACGAATGCACGACGCCGACGTGCTGTTGCGGCGAGCGTACGTTGCACGCGTCCTTGAACGTGATCCACGGATGGCCCGTCTCGAACAGCATCGACAGCATCTTGCGCCACAGATCCTGCGCGCGAACGCGCTTGAAGAGCGGCAGCTCGCCGGACTCTGTCTTGCGCTCGTATTCGGTATACGCCTGCTCGAACTCGGAACCGTAGCGGTCGTGCAGCTCCGGCACGTCGCTCGGCGAGAACAGCGTCCACGTTCCGTCTTCGAACACGCGCTTCATGAAGAGGTCCGGAATCCAGTTCGCGGTGTTCATGTCGTGCGTGCGGCGGCGGTCGTCGCCGGTGTTCTTGCGCAGCTCGAGGAATTCCTCGATGTCGAGGTGCCACGTCTCGAGGTACGAGCACACGGCGCCTTTGCGCTTGCCGCCTTGGTTCACGGCGACCGCTGTGTCGTTGACGACTTTCAGGAACGGCACGACGCCTTGCGATTTGCCGTTGGTGCCTTTGATATACGCGCCGAGCGCGCGCACCGGTGTCCAGTCGTTGCCGAGGCCGCCGGCCCATTTCGACAACATCGCGTTGTCGTGGATCGCCTTGTAGATGCCGTCGAGATCGTCCGGCACGGTCGTCAGGAAACACGACGACAGCTGCGAGCGCAGCGTGCCGGCGTTGAACAACGTCGGCGTCGAGCTCATGTAGTCGAACGACGACAAGAGATCGTAGAACTCGATCGCGCGCGCGGTGCGATCCGGCTCTTCGAGCGACAGGCCCATCGCGACGCGCATGAAGAACACTTGCGGCAGCTCGAAGCGGACGTCGTTGCTGTGGATGAAGTAGCGGTCGTACAGGGTCTGCAGGCCGAGATACGTGAACAACAGATCGCGCTCCGGCTTGAGCGCCGCGCCGAGCGCCTCGAGATCGAATTTGCGCAACTCCGGCGCCACCAGTTCGAGCGCGGCGCCGCGTTCGATGAACGCCTTCAATGCCGCGGGGTAGACGTCGCGCATCTGCGCCTGCGTTGCGCGGAAATCGCCGGCCGCTGCGCCTTCCGCTTGCACGCCCAGGAAGCCGAGCGCCTCGGCGCGCAGATCGTCGAGCAGGATGCGCGCGGTGACGTACGTGTAGTTCGGCTCTTCCTCGACGAGCGTGCGCGCGGTGATCAGTACCGACGTCGCGATGTCTTTCTCGGTGATGCCGTCGTACATGTTGTTCAGCGATTCCGCGATGATGCGCTCGCTGTCGACGTCCTTGAGTCCTGCGCATGCTTCGCCGACCACGGTGCGCAAGCGTTCGACGTCGAGCGGTCCGCGGCTGCCGTCGGCGCGCGTGACGGACAGCGCGGTGTACGCCGGTTTGGTCACCGGCTTGCGTTCGGCGCGGGCACGGGCGCGGCTTTCGCGGTAAAGCACGTAGTCGCGCGCGACCTTGTGTTCGCTCGAACGCATCAGTGCGAGCTCGACCTGGTCCTGGACGTCTTCGATATGGATCGTGCCGCCGGACGGGAAGCGGCGCTCGAACGTCGCGGTGACTTGGGCGACGAGGTTGCGCACGAGTTCGCGGATGCGCGACGACGCGGCTGCCGTGCCGCCTTCGACCGCGAGGAACGCCTTCGTCATCGCGACCGCGATCTTGCTGTCGTCGTAGGCGACGACGGTGCCGTTGCGTTTGATCACGCGCAGATGGCCCGGTGCGGTCGCGGCGACCGCTGCGGATAAAGTCGTGGCCGGCGCGGTTCGAGTCTCGGTGGCGGTGCGCTGAAGCGTGTCCGTTTGCATGGCTGACTGGGCTCCCCGATGTTCCGTTCTGTGGTCGTTGTTGCTGTGTTTCTGGTGCTCGATCGTTCCGGCGCCGAGACACTACTAATTGTGTTTGTCGATTTCCGATCCCCGGCGCGTCGATTCGCCTGCTCGTCCCCGTTCTCCCGGCCGAATCGATCCTTTGAAGACGCTCGGAGGCGTCGGTTCGGTTCCGGGGAGAACCCCAACATATTGGGGTGATCCGAGCAGGGGATACAAGATATGCGGTGTTTGCGCCACGCGCAAGGCGATTGCTGTGGATAACCTGTTCATGGCCGGTGACTCGCGTGTGGATGATTCGAGCGCGAAAAAATCACCTGTCGCGGCGACTATTGCTGGCGCATGGACCACTAGATATTGTGGTCGCCGACTTGCCGTTTCTGACCGGGAGCGCGCGCGTGGATCGCATTCTTGCCATCGATCAAGGCACCTCGAGCACACGCGCGATCGTGTTCGACGCACAAGGCCGCGCGCTCGGCACCGCGCAGTGCGAGTTCGACCAGATTTTTCCGGCGAACGGCTGGGTCGAGCACGATCCGGAAGTGTTGTGGGACACGACGCTGCGCGCCGCGCGCGGCGCACTCGCTGACGCCCGCGTTGAGGCGCGACAGCTCGGCGGTATCGGCATCACGAATCAACGCGAGACGACGCTGATCTGGGACGCGAAGACCGGCGTGCCGGTCGGCAATGCGATCGTCTGGCAGGACCGTCGCACCGCTGCGCGTTGCGAGGAGATCCGCGCCGACGGCATGAGCGAAACGATCGCTGCCGCGACGGGACTCGTCGTAGATCCGTATTTCTCGAGCACCAAGGTCGCTTGGTTGCTCGACAACGTGGCGGGTTTGCGCGCGCGCGCGGAGAGAGGTGAACTCCGGTTCGGCACCGTCGATAGCTTCCTGATCTGGCGGTTGACCGGCGGCGCGAGCCACGTCACCGATGCGACCAATGCCTCGCGCACGCAGCTCTTCAACATCGTGAAGCAAACGTGGGACGACGAACTGCTGCGCTACTTCGACGTGCCGCCGAACGTGTTGCCGCAGGTACGCGACTGCGCCGGCGAATTCGGTGTCGCCGACGCGCGTTGGCTCGGCGCGGCGGTGCCGATTCTCGGCGTCGCGGGCGACCAACAAGCCGCGTTGGTCGGACAAAGCTGCTTCGACAGCGGCATGACCAAAAGCACATACGGCACCGGCTGCTTCCTCGTGACGAACACCGGCGCGCAGCTCGTGCGTTCGACGAACGGATTGTTGTCCACCGTGGGTTACCGCATCGGGGGCCGTCCGACGTACGCGGTCGAAGGCAGCATTTTCGTGGCCGGTGCCGCGATCAAATGGCTGCGGGATTCGTTGCGGATTCTGCAATCGTCCGGCGAATCGGAGGCGGCGGCGCGACGCAGCGGCGTCGAAGCGGGCGGCGTGTACGTCGTGCCGGCGTTCACCGGATTGGGCGCGCCGCATTGGCGCGCCGACGCGCGTGGCCTGATCAGCGGCTTGTCGCTCGATTCGAGCCGCGACGACGTCGTCGCGGCGACGCTCGCGAGCGTCGCGTATCAAACGGCCGATCTGCTCGAAGCGCTGGCGCGCGACGGTGCGCGCGTGACGCGGCTGCGCGTCGACGGCGGCATGGTCGCGAACGATTGGTTGTGCCAGACGCTCGCCGACATCGCCGGCGTCGTCGTCGAGCGGCCGATGATCACGGAGACGACGGCGCTCGGCGCCGGCATGCTCGCCGCGCTAGGCGGCGGGCTGGTCCCCTCGCTCGCCGACGCGGCGCGACTGTGGCAATTGGAGCGCGCCTTCACACCGACAATGGCAACTGCGACACGCGAACGATTGTTGAACGGGTGGGCCGATGCGGTGGCGAGAACGTTGGGGCGAGCCGT
>DASRZO010000451.1:0-4366 GCA_035686405.1 Pseudomonadales bacterium
CCTCTCGAGGCAGGGATGCCGAGAGGGAGCTTACATGGATGTACTTGCAGCGTGTCCCGCGAACAGGATGCCGGTACTGGAACCCCTCACCACCGTCACCGGCCCGACCACCCGTGATGCAACCCAACCACCGTCACTCGCCCGACCACGCATGATGCAACCCAACCACCGCCCCAACCACCGGTGAAGGAACCCAACCACCCCCACCGGCTCCACCGCCGACGCGAACCGCCACTACCATCGCCGGCCCGAGCCCACGCGCTGCTCACCGGCTCAGGCGATCGCGAGAACGACCTTGCCGAACGTTTGATCCGCGGCGACGACCTCGTGTGCATGCTGCGCGTCGTGAATCGGAATGACCTCGTCGACGATCGGTTTGATCTCGCCCGCCTCGATCTTCGGCCACACGTTCTTCTCGAGCGCATCCATCACCATCGACTTCGCGGCGATCGTCCGCGCGCGCAGCGTCGAGCCGATCACTCGCAGGCGCTTCATCATCATGAGACCGAGCTCCAGTTCGGCGATCGCGCCGCCCATCAGGCCAATGATCACGAGCCGCCCGTCGATACGCAGCGCGCGCAGGTTGTCCTTTAGATAGCCGGCGCCGACCGGATCGAGGATGACGTCGAAGCCCTGTCCGTCCGTCCAACCGGCGACCTGAGGGGCGAACGATCCACGCTTGCGATTCGCGCCGCCGCCGGCGCCGAGCGCGACGCAGCGTTCGATCTTGTCGTCGCTGCCGACCGTGACGAAGCACGGGCTGTGATTCGTCTTGCAGAGCTGAATCGCCGCGGTACCGACGCCGCTCGCGCCGGCGTGCAGCAGTACGCGTTCGCCGACCGCGAGGCGCGCTTCGATGAAGAGATTCAAATAGGCCGTTGCAAACACTTCCGGCAGCGCCGCCGCTTGCGCGTAGTCGAGGCCGCGCGGAATGCGCAGCGCTTGTCCGGCCGGCACGCTCACCAACTCCGCATAGCCGCCCCCGGCGAGCAATGCACAGACCTTGTCGCCGACCTTGTAGCGCGCGACCCCGTCGCCCACCGCAACGACGTCACCCGCGCATTCGAGGCCGAGGATGGGGCTCGCGCCCGGCGGCGGCGGATACGCACCGGCGCGCTGCGCGAGGTCGGCTCGATTGATTGCGCTCGCGCGGTTGCGAATCAAGATCTCGCCGACACCGGCGACCGGATCCGGAGCATCACGCCACACGAGTGATTTGTCTTCGACGACGATCGCCTTCATCGCACCGCCCTCCCAATTTGCATTTTCGACGACGCGCTCGCCTGTGGGCGGGCGTGTCGAACCGCGCCACGGACCATGATCGAGATCCACACCGTCCGATCGAACCGACGGCGTCCGCTTCGACGGCCGAGCGCCAACCTACGACGAACGCTACCAGCTCATCCGCATCTTCACGCCGCGATCGTGCAGATACGTCTTCAGTTCGCTGACTCGATAGTCGCCGTAGTGGACCATCGATGCGACCAGCGCCGCGTCGGCCTTACCTTGCGTCAGTACGTCGTACAGGTGCTCCGGCTTGCCGGCGCCTCCAGACGCGATCACCGGGATGCGCACCGCCTCGGCCAACATCCGCGTGAGCTTCAATTCGTAACCTTCGCGCGTGCCGTCGGCGTCGATCGAATTGACGACCAATTCGCCGGCGCCGAGCCGTTCGCCTTCGAGCGCCCAGGCGAGCGCGTCGCGGCCGGTGCGGGTGCGGCCGCCGTGCGTGACGATCTCGTAGCCCGACGGACAGTTGCCTTCCGGCGCAACTCGCACGTCCATCGACAGCACGATGTTCTGGTTGCCGATCGCGTCGGCGCACTCGGCGATCAATGCCGGACGTTCGACCGCGGCCGTGTTGACGTTGATCTTCTCGGCGCCGGCGAGCCGCAGGTCGGTCGCGTCCGCGACGCTACGCACGCCGCCGCCGACCGACAGCGGAATGAACACCTGCTCCGCCACCTTCTCGACGACGCCGAGCATGATGCGGCGTTTGTCGCTCGATGCCGTGATGTCGTAGAAGACGAGTTCGTCGAGGCCGTCTTCGTAATATTCGCGCGCCTTCTCGACCGGATCGCCGATGTCCTTCGTGTCGACGAACTTCACGCTCTTCGCCAGCTTGCCGTCGCGTACGTCGAGGCACGCGATGATGCGTTTGCTCAGCACGGCTTGCCGTCCCACGTTGCGAAGCAGCCGAGCAGCTCCAAGCCGACGCGGCCGCTCTTCTCCGGGTGGAACTGCGTCGCGAAATAGTTACCGCGACCCAACGCACACGCAAAGGGGCGCTCGTACTCGGTCTGTGCGTAGACGTCCTGCGGATGCGCCGGCTGCGGATAGTACGAATGCACGAAATAGAACGAGGCACCGGCGGGCACTTTCCGCAGCAGCGGGTGCGGCTTCACCACCGTGACTTCGTTCCAGCCCATGTGCGGAATCTTCAGCGTCGGATCGTCGAGGCGAAACCTCACGACGCGGCCTTCGATCAAGCCGAGCGTCGGCGTATCGCCCTCCTCCGAGTAATCGAGCGAAATCTGCAGGCCGAGGCAAATGCCGAGCACCGGCGTGCCGGCGTCGAGCGCGTGCCGCAACGCGACGTCGAGACCGCTCGCCTTGATGCTCTTCATCGCGCTGTGGGCTGCACCGACGCCGGGAAAAATCACGCGATCGGCGTGCGCGACTTCGCGCGCATCGTTCGTGATGCGCGCCGCGAGTCCGACTTCGGCGCACGCGCGCTGCACGCTGCGCAGATTGCCGGCGTCGTAGTCGATGATGACGGTCATCGCTCATGACAAAAGCAAAAGAGCGCGGATACTATCTCATCGCTCAAGCATCCACCAAGGACACTGCGTGCCGAAACGCGGCATTCTGCTGGTCAATCTCGGCTCACCGACGAGCACTTCGATTCGCGACGTGGGGCGCTACCTCGGCGAATTCCTGATGGATCCGTACGTCATCGATTCGCCGTGGCTGATTCGGAAGATCGTCGTATCCGGCTTCATCTTGCCGTTTCGTCCGAAGCGCACCGCGCACGCGTACGAACGCATCTGGGAACCGAGCGGTTCGCCGCTGTTGCGACATTCGCGCGAACTGCGCGATGCGCTGATGCAGCGCGTGCCGCTGCCGATCGAACTGGCGATGCGCTACGGCGAACCGAACATCGGCGACGCCGTGCGCCGGTTGGTCGACGCCGGCGTAGGCGAGATCGTGCTCGTGCCGCTGTACCCGCACCATGCCGATTCGACGCGCACCACGACGATCGTCGCAGTTCGCGAAGCGGCGGCGCGACTCGGTTCGAACGTCAGCGTCTCGGTCATCCCGCCGTTTCATTCCGATCCCGGATATCTCGACGCGCTGACGGCGTCCATTCGCGGCGTCATGCCGGACGATTCGCAATTGCTGCTCTTCAGCTACCACGGCTTGCCGGAGCGGCACATCACGTCGGCGGACCCGACCGGCAATCACTGCCTGAAGTCGCCGGATTGCTGCGACAAGCCGTCGCCCGCGCACGCGACGTGCTATCGCCATCAGGTATTCGCGACATCGCGCGGCGTCGCGACCCGACTGGGTCTGACGTCCGAACAATGGCGCGTGTCGTTCCAGTCGCGCTTGGGACGATTGCCGTGGCTGACGCCGTACACCGATCAAGTGATCGATCGGCTACCGACCGAGGGTGTCACGCGCCTGACGGTGGTGTGCCCGGCGTTCGTCGCCGACAACCTGGAGACGCTCGAGGAGATCGGTCTGACGGGGCGCGAGCGTTTCCTTGCCGCCGGCGGCGAGCATTTCACGCTCGTACCGTGCCTCAACGCCGACCCGGCGTGGGTCGACGTTCTTGCGACCTGGTGCAGCACGCCCGAATCGACCAGAGGGTCTGCCGCGCGTGCAAGTTGAAACCGGTGCCGGCGTATTGCGCGGTCGCGTCGACGACGGCATCGCGCGATTTCTCGGCGTGCCGTTTGCGGCGGCGTCGACCGGCGCTAAGCGCTTCGCGCGACCGCAGCCGGTACCGCGCTGGCGCGGCGTGCGCGACGCGCTCGAACGCCGGCCCGGCGCGCCGCAACCGCCGACTCTCGGCGTCGGCATGCGCGGCGCCGCTGCGACGTCGGAAGATTGCCTGTACCTCAACGTGTTCGCGCAGGCCTCGAGCGGCGGCGCTCGACCCGTGCTCGTATGGATTCATGGCGGCGGCTACGTTCACGGCGACGGCGGTGATCCGCTGTTCGACGGCGGACGCCTCGCGCTCGCACAGAACTGCGTCGTCGTCGCCCTCAATTCTCGCCTCGGCCTGTGGGGCTTCGCGCCGTTCACCGACCGCAACGTCGGCCTCGCCGATCAGATCGCAGCGCTCGCATGGGTTGCGCGC
>DASRZO010000452.1:0-10772 GCA_035686405.1 Pseudomonadales bacterium
CGCGTGCGCAACACACACGAGCGGCGCATGCACCGGCGATCCGGAGGCGCTCGGCTATCGCGAGGGTAGCCTCGGCCAACATGAATGCGCATCCGCCTTGTCGAGCGACTCCCGCAGCGCGTATGAGCGCGGTTGGGGCGAAGGCATTGCCCGCTTTTGCACAGGCGAAAACGGCTTCCAACAAGGCTGTCAGGGTGCGCCGGTGTCCAACGTCTGCCCCAACAACAGAGCGTCCGCGTATTTGGACGGCTATCAGTCGGGCTACGCGATTTACGTGATGCAGCTCGAAGTCGACGCGATGGAGCGATCGATCGACGAGAAATCCGACGTCCTCGAAGACATCTGGTCTGAACTCGACATCGTGGCGGAGAACCTCGAACAGAACGACATCCCGCGTGTTCAACACGAGCGTTGGATCGAGCAGGCGCGTGCGCTGACGAAACGCCAAGACGAAATCGGCGCCGAGATCGCCGAACTGGAGGCCGACGTCTCGGCGCGGAAGACCGAACTCGCACAGCGAAGGCAGGCGATCGCGGTCAACGACTGACCGTTCGCGAAACGCTCGGCGCTATTGCCATTCGCGGAGTCCCAAGCCGCGCGGCAAAACTGACATTTCGCTGATACGTGGCGCACATTAAGCGTCGTGCGCCTCGTCTAACATGCCTGAGGTCGAAGCACACGGACGTTGCGTGTCAGCTCAATACCACATCAACCACGAAGACGAATTCATCGCGATTCAGTTCACCGGCGAGATCGATCTCGTGGATGCCTACGAGCTCTGTCAGGCGTTGCTCGCAGATCCGAAGTTCGATCCTAAGTTGCCGCAGCTGGCGGACGTTCGCGAGGTGCGACTCAAACTGACGTCCGGGGCGATCAAACCCTTTCTGCGCTATGTCATGACGCGATATCGACCGCGCGTGCATGGACCGATCGCGATCGTGTTAGACGGGACAATGGACGACGCGTTCTGCGCAGGCGTATTCCGCTTCGCGTGCAACCTGCCCGACACGGAAGTCTTCGACGACTACGGATTGGCGATCAAATGGCTGCTCGGCAACGGGTGGGCGAGCCGCTCCAACGCAGCGTCATCGCAACCAAAAGATGCCGGCCGAGATCAAGCTGACGAAGAACCAGAACAGATACGGGCTTGAGTAGGCGACAAGCCTCGCAAAGAGCTCGTTGTGGCCATTCTCGTTGTGGCCATTCATGGACATCTCCCTCATGCGGACACGTCCGCCATCAAACCCGTGACGTGCGTCACATGAATAGGCGCGGCTGAGTAATTCCTGTCGGTCGTTTGTAAAGCGGGGCTGGCTGTCCGGCCGCCGAAAATCCACGGTCCGAAGCCCTCGGTCACCGGCACTCGCCGTGGCAAAAATGAAGAGACTATGGAACTGCGCGAGTTAACGCTTTGATGTTGAGACGCTTTTCCGGGGACGTGAAAAGTCGCGCGAGAATCGCCCTTTTATTCGCCGGACCATGTCGCTATTCTTAACACCCTCACCAGCCGATGCTGTATGTATATACAGTGTTATTCTCCTCGGCAGGGCGAACGCACGGCGTACAGCCGGCTGGTGAGACCCCTCCAAATTGTCCCTAGATTCGCGCTTCCAGCCCGCCTTCGCGCCCGCGCCTAAGGGCCGATGTTGCTCATTGCGACACAACCGCTCGCGCCAAACATTCCGCCAACGCCGAGGCACAGCGAGATCTCCGCACCCCGAACTTGAGCCGGCGCAGTACCGCGCAGCTGACGAACGCTTTCCTGCAGCGCGTACATCCCGTACATCCCCGAATGCATGTACGAAAGTCCGCCACCATTCGTGTTGAGGGGCAACTTGCCGCCCGGGCGCGTGTTGCCTTCCCAGATGAACCGCGCCGCCTCGCCACGCTCGCAGAAGCCGAGATCCTCGAGACCGTAAATTGGCAGGTGCGCGAATGCGTCGTAAATCATCATGTGATCGACGTCGTCGTGACTGATGCCCGCCGACTTCATCGCGGTCGGTCCCGCCACTTTGAACGCGCGCGAACTGGTCAGGTCTTCCATCTGGCTCACCATCGGCGTCTCGACGCTCTCGCCGCTGCCGATGACGTAGACCGGCTTCTGTTTGAAGTTCTTCGCGCGCTCGCCCGAAACGAGGATCAGTGCACCACCACCGTCGGTGACGAGGCAGCATTCGAGCAGGTGGAACGGGTACGCGATCATCCGCGACTTCAGAACATCGTCGACCGTGATGCGCTCACGGAACGACGCGCGCGGATTCATCGACGCCCATTCGCGCTGCACGACCGCGACCATCGCGAGTTGCTCATGCGTCATACCGAAGTCTTTCATGTAGCGCAGCACGGGGAGCGTGAACATGGTCGGCGGCCCGACGACGCCGTAGGGCGCTTCGAACTGACCGGGAAGACTCGAGGCACCACCGCCGCCACGAAAGTTCGCACCGCGACCCACGTTCGAACGACCGCTCTCGCCGTGTGTGATCAGCACGGTCTCGCACAAACCGTCGCGAATGGCAGCGACCGCATGTCGCACGTGGATCATGAAAGAGCAGCCGCCGACCTGCGTGCCGTCAACCCACTTCGGCGTGATACCGAGATAGTGCGCGATCGCCGTCGGCGATTCGCCGGCCGTCGCTACACCATCTATGTCCTTTGCCGTCAACCCCGCATCGGCGAGGGTATTCAGCGCCGCATCCGCGTGTAGTTGGATCTGGCTCATGTGCGGAATCACGCCGAGATCCGTGGTTTCCGCCGCGCCGACGATTGCGATCGATTTCATGATACGCGACCCGCCGGCTTGAACAGCGGCAGCGCAATCTCGTTAGAGAGATCTTCGAAAGTGACTTCGAGCGGCATGTCGAGTTGCAGCGCGTCCGGTGTCTGATCGCAACCGACGATGTTGCTCATCATGCGTGGACCTTCGTCGAGCTCGACGATCGCGATCGAATAAGGCGCGTTCCACGCCGGATGCGGACGTTGATTGATGACGTAGCTCAACAGTCGGCCGCGACCACTCGCTTTGAAAACGCTGACGGAACGCGAACTGCACGATGGGCAGAACGGTCGCGGCGGAAAGTAGACGTGTTTGCAATCGACGCATCGTTGCAGCCGCAGTTCACCCGCTTTCGTACCTTCCCAAAAGTGCTCGGTCTCCGGTGTCGCTCGCGGCACCGGTCGGCTTTCCTTCGGCATTGATGTCCTCCACGAATGGTGCGCGAGTATCGCAAAGCGCTTCGAACGGCCGCAAGGCGACCGGCGGCGGTGTCACGCCGGCGGAATCTGCGGCAACACGCTCCACCAATCGAATCGCGCATCGGCAACCGCGAGAAACTCGGGATTCAGCAGCGACTCTTTGGTGTTGTAGCGCAGCGGCGCGCGATCGAGCGACCACACCGCACCGCCCGCTGCTTGCAACACTGCGTGCGCTGCCGCGATGTCCCACTCCGATGTCGGCCCGAGACGCGGATAAAAATCCGCGCGCCCATCCGCGAGAATGCACAGCTTCAGCGAGCTGCCGATCGGTGTTCGATTCACTGCCGAGAATCGCGACGACAATGCGCCGATGTATTGCTCGAGCCGTTCACCACCGTGGCTGCGGCTCGCGACGACGACGAGTTCCCGATCGCGATCCATCGCGCGACCCGAGACGACGCGAACGCCGAGTGCGTCGCGACACTCCGCTCGCTTGGCGATGGCATCGCCCGTATAGACCGTTTGCAGCGCCGGCACACCGACGACGCCGAGTGTCGCATCGTGCCCCTCGATCAACGCAATGTTCACCGTGAATTCGCCGTTGCGGCTCACGAACTCTTTCGTTCCGTCGAGCGGATCGACCAGCCAATAGCGCCGCCAAGCACGCCGAGTCGCGAAATCGGGCAGCGTGGATTCCTCCGACAAAACCGGCAAGTCCGGCGTCAACTGCTGCAACGCGCGCTTGATCGAACGGTGCGACGCGAGATCCGCCTGCGTCAGCGGCGAGTCGTCCGCTTTCGCGACGACGTCGAACGACGTCGAATACACACGCATGATTTCTCGACCGGCGTCCTCGACGATCGACACGAGTGCGTCGATCAGAGAGCGGCGATCGTTGATGTCGACCATGGGAGTCCTCGTGATGCCGATGCGCACAGCGCGCTGCGCTAGTATAGGGACTTCGTGCTTCGCCCGAGCGACCTCTCCGCGTGACACCGATTCCGACGTTGCGATGGAACGACATCGACACCGTGCTGCTCGACATGGACGGCACGCTGCTCGACTTGAAGTACGACAACGTGTTGTGGAACCAACACTTGCCGGAGCGATTTGCGGATCGGCACGGTGTCACCGTCGCCGACGCGAGGGCGCATCTCGACCGCCACTTCGACGAGACACGCCACACGATCGATCACTACTGCCTCGACTACTGGAGCCGATACACGCAGCTCGACATCATCGCGCTGCACCGCGAGTTGACGCATCTCATTCGGTATCGACCTCACGCCGAGCGATTCCTCGATTGGCTCGACGCGACCGGGCGACGTGCGGTGTTGGTAACGAATGCGCATCGCGGCAGCCTCGACATCAAAGATGCGATCACGACGTTGACGTCGCGGCTCGACGACGCCGTCTCGGCACACGATTTTCGCGCTCCAAAAGAATCCAACGAATTCTGGCAACGACTCGATACGCGCATCGGGCTGAATCCGGCGCGCACCTTGTTGATCGACGACAACGCGTCGGTTCTGAATGCCGCCGAGCGCTACGGCATCCGAAGCGTATTGACCGTGAGCCAGCCAGATTCGTCGTGCCCGCCACGCGAAGGCTTGGCTCACGCCGCGTTCAATACGTTCGACGAGATCCTGCCGTGATCGATGTCGATCACCGAACGGTGCATCGATGAACGAGTCCACTAAGGTGCGTCTCGATCGCTGGTTGTGGGCGGCGCGATTCTTCAAGACGCGCTCCGCCGCGAAGGACGCCATCGACGGCGGCAAAGTCCGTTGCGGGGGACAACGTACGAAACCGTCGAAAGAGATCGCCATCGGGACCGAACTCGTCATCAGCCGTGGTATGACGGAACAGACCATCGTCGTGACCGCGGTGTCGGAAATGCGCGGGCGAGCGAGCGATGCCGCGCGCCTCTATCGCGAGACCGACGAGAGCGTCGCGTCGCGACTCGCCGAAGCCGAACGACGTCGGCTGGTCGGCGGGCCGATTGCGGCGCCGCCGGTTCGCCCCGATCGGCGCGCCCGCCGTGAGCTCGTGCGCATGAAGCAAGCGCGCATCGACGACGAGTCCGATTCGTGAGCGACGACCATTTACATACGTTCACGTTCGATCGCGCGCCGGTGCAGGGGCGCATCGTACGTCTGACCGACACCTGGCAAGCGATTCGCACGCGGCATCGGTATCCGCCGAACGCCGAGCGACTGCTCGGCGAAATGGTCGCGATCGTCGCAATGCTCGCGCACGGCATCAAATTCGACGGCAGCGTGATTCTGCAAACACGCGGCCTCGGCACCATTCGAACGGCAATGGCCGAGTGCATCGACAGACGCCAGCTGCGCGGAATCGTGCGCAGCGGCGAACCGCGCGACGACGGTGCGACGGTAGTGAACGGCGCGCAACTCGCGATCACTCTGAAGCCGCACCGCGGCGAGATGTACCAAGGCATCGTGCCGATGGAGCGACCGTCGATCGCACACGCTGTGGAAGGCTACTTCGCCAACTCGGAACAGCTGCCCACGCGAATTTGGGTCGCCGCGAGTCCCAAGGCGGTCGCTGGTTTGTTGCTGCAGCGAATGCCCGACGCGCGCGTGGCCGGATTGGATCCGATCCACGCCACGGACGACGAATGGGTCCGCCTGCAGTCTCTCGGCGCTGAGGTAGACACAAACGATCTACTCGAACAACCCGTCGAACGGCTGTTGCTGCAGCTCTTTGCGGCCGAGTCCGTGCGCCTGCAGCCGGCGCGACCACTCGAATTCGGCTGTTCGTGCTCCCGCGAGCGCACGGCCAACGCACTTCGGATCATGGGGCGCGACGAAGTCGAGGACATCCTCGCCCAGGAAGGGCTCATCGATGTCACGTGCGAGTTTTGCGGCGCCCACTATCTCTACGATGGAATCGACGCGCGGCTTTTGTTCGAGCCGCTGGCGACCGAGCCGCCCGAAACACCTCAGTAACTCATCGGACGACAAGCGCTTACATCCAGTCATCGCCGGTTGACCGGGCGCTTGGCATAATACGCGCCCTCGTTGACCCACCACCCGACCACCACCTCGCGGACGCCCATGGCAGTAGACATCGACAGCACCCGTCGTAAACACATTCACACCGCTTTGCCGCTCGCGGAACTCGCCGAGATCGCATTGCTGCGCGGCGAGGGCCAGTTCGCGGCGAATGGCGCGTTGGTCGTTCGAACGGGCAAGCGCACCGGCCGGTCGCCGAAGGATCGATTCATCGTGCGCGATCGCACGACCGAAGGCACCGTCGATTGGGGCGCGGTCAACCAGCCGATCGCCCCGGAAGTCTTCGACGCCCTTTGGAACCGCGTGAAGGCGCACCTCGCCGATACAGAGACGTTCGTGTCGCATCTCCACGTCGGCGCGGATCCGGAGCACTACTTGCCGATCGAAGTCACGACCGAGTACGCGTGGCACGCGATGTTCGGTCAGGCGCTCTTCATTCGTCCCGAGCAGTTCAATCCGCGCAACAAGCAGCTCTGGCACATCGTCAACGCACCGGATTTCGTCTGCGTGCCGAAACGCGACGGTACGGCGAGCGACGGTACGGTGATGATCAATTTCACCGAGCGCAAAGTGCTGCTAGCGGGCATGCGCTACGCCGGCGAGATGAAGAAGAGCATGTTCTCCGTGCAGAACTTCCTGTTGCCGCACGCCGACGTGCTGCCGATGCACTGCTCCGCGAACGTCGGCACCGACGGCAGCGTGACGTTGTTCTTCGGTCTGTCCGGCACCGGCAAGACCACGCTGTCGGCGGACCCTGCCCGCTACCTGATCGGCGACGACGAACACGGGTGGGGCAAGGGCACCGTCTTCAATCTCGAAGGCGGTTGCTATGCGAAGTGCATCAACCTGACTCGGAAGCACGAGCCGGTGATCTACGACGCCATTCGCTTCGGCGCGATCGTCGAGAACGTCGTGGTCGATCCGGCGTCGCGCGAACCGGACTACGCCGACTCGAGCCTCACCGAAAATACCCGTGCGTGCTATCCGCTCGAAAACGTCGAGGCACGAATCACCGCGAATCGTGGCGGCGAGCCGAACGCGATCATCTTCCTCACCTGCGACGTCAGCGGCGTGCTGCCGCCGGTGTCGCTGTTGTCGACCGAAGCGGCCGCATACCACTTCCTGTCCGGCTACACGGCGCAGGTCGGCTCGACCGAAGTCGGTTCCACCGAAGCCTACAAAGCGACGTTTTCGACATGTTTTGGCGCGCCCTTCTTTCCGCGCCCGGCCCGCGTATACGCCGATCTGCTGATCAAGCGAATCAACGAATTCGGCTCGCGCGTGTACCTCGTCAATACCGGTTGGACCGGCGGCGGCTTCGGCGTCGGTAAGCGCTTCGACATCCCGACCACGCGCGCGATCATCCACGCAATTCAAAACGGCACGCTGACCGACGTCGAGACGCGCCGTTTGCCGGGGCTCAACCTCGATATTCCGCGCGCGGTACCCAGCGTCGACTCAGCGCTGCTCGATCCGCGCGAAGGCTGGACCGACAAGGCCGCGTACGACGAGGCCGCGAAGGGGCTCATCGCGAAGTTCGTTGCAAATTTCCAACGCTTCTCGGTCGACTCCCGCATCGCTGCAGCCGGTCCTTCCGCCGGCGCCTAGGCAACCCCGTTCGCTTGGCGCTACCCTAGCTCCCCCTGGGGGTAGACAAGTGGGTAGCGATGGCATCGCAGCTCGAGCACGACCTCGCCGCGCTTCGTGCCGGCGATGGTAAACGCCATCTCCGCGATCTCGCGCGCGGCATCGAGAAAGAGAGCTTGCGCGTGTTGCCCGACGGCAACTTGTCGCAGGCGCCTCATCCCATCGGCCTCGGCTCCGCGCTGACACACCCGCTGATCACGACAGACTTCTGTGAATCGCAGCCGGAGCTGATCACACGCGTGCACCGCACGGTACAAGGGTGTCTCGAGGAGCTCGGCGATATTCACCGCTTCGTCTATCGCGTGCTCGATGACGAACTGCTGTGGTCATCGAGCATGCCCTGCATGCTCGGGCAAGACGCACAGGTACCGATCGCCCAATACGGAACTTCGAACGTCGGACGAACGAAGCACGTCTACCGTCGAGGATTGAGTTCGCGCTACGGCCGATTGATGCAGACGATCTCCGGGATTCACTACAACTTCTCGATCCCCGACGCACTGTGGCCGCACCTCGCGCAGATTCGCGGAGCGACGGACGGCCGCGCCTTCCGCGACGCGGCGTACTTCGCGTTGATCCGCAACTTCCGCCGCCACTCGTGGCTGCTGATCTACCTCTTCGGTGCATCACCGGCACTGTGCAAGTCGTTCGTCAAAGGGAAGAGCCATTCACTGCAGAACTACGACGAAGGATCACTGTATCTACCCTACGCCACGTCGTTGCGGATGGGACGCCTCGGCTACCAGAGCGACGCGCAGACAAGCCTCCGCATTTCCTACAACTCGATCGGCGATTACGCGCGCTCGCTGCTCGACGCACTGACGCGTTCCTATCCGCCGTACGAACAGATCGGCGTCAAAGTCGATGGCGAATATCGGCAGCTGTCGACGACGTTGCTGCAGATCGAGAACGAGTTCTACGGCACCATCCGGCCGAAGCGGCAGATCCACAAAGAGGAGCGCCCGCTGTCGGCTTTGACTTCGTCCGGCGTCGAGTACATCGAAGTGCGTTGTCTGGACCTCAATCCGTTCTTGCCGGTCGGCATCGACGACGAAGTGATCCGTTTCCTCGACACGTTCTTGCTGCACTGTCTGTTGAGCGAGAGCCCGCCCGATTCCGACGTCGAGGCACGAGAGGTGTCGGCGAACCAGCAGCGCATCGTCGAGGAGGGCCGCAAGCCCGGCCTCACATTGCTGCGCGGCGGTCGTGAAGAGCCGATGCACACGTGGGCGCGACGCTTGATGACCGCGGCGCGCCCGATCGCCGAACTGCTCGACGGCATCGTCGGCACCGCCGCGTACACGTCGTCCTTCGCCGAGCAGAGCGCGCGCCTCGACGACCCGGAGCGAACGCCGTCGGCACGGATACTGGCCGCGATGCGTCGCGCGCGCATCCCGTTCTTCCGGTTCGCGATGAACCAATCGATCTTGCACAAAGGCTATTTCGTCGCTCACCCGCTGACCGACGAGAAGCTGCAACGTTTCGAGGACTTGGCGGACCGTTCGATCAACGAGCAGCGCGCCATCGAAGCCTCCGACCGCGAGACCTTCGACGAACACCTCGCGCGCTACATGACGCCGCCGTCGATCGAGGGGGTGTGAATTTTCTGGCGCACTGCGCCCTTGCCGATACGCGTCCCGGCATTCTCGTCGGCGGATTCCTCGGCGACTTCCTAAAAGGTCCGGTACCGCCCGAACTGCCTCATGACGTTCGGCTCGGGGTTCGCCTGCATCGACGCCTCGACGCGTTCAGCGCCGTCGAGCCGAACATCAAAACCAGCGTGATGCGATTGCCGTCGGCGGCACGCCGGTTGGCGCCGGTGTTCATCGATCTAACGACCGACCACTTCCTCGCGCGCTCGTTCGAGCGCTGGCACGGCGAGCCGCTCACCGATTTCACAGCGCGTGCCTATGGTCAGCTGCTTCGCCACGTAGACCTTCTGCCGGCGGACGCTGCGCGGTTCCTCGATTTCGCCGCAGAGCACGATCTGTTCGCCTCGTATGTCGATTTCGGACCCCTCGAACGAGCGTTCGGGCGCATCTGCCGACGCTTCCGCCGCCCCGAGTTGGTCGAAGGGTGCATGGCGTCGTTCAAGGCGGAGTACGCCGCGTTCCAAGCGGACTTCGACAGATACTATCCCGTGCTACGAGCCCACGCCGTCGCCTGGCTCGCCGAACAACCGGACTAGTGCTGCACCACGAAGTTGCTGAACACCAGGTCATCGACGACGTCTTTGCTCTCTTCGGCGTTCATGATCCCGCGCAGTTCGGCCAGCGCCTGCTGGCGTAGTTGCTCGCGACCTTCGCTGCTCGACACCACCGCGTCTTCCTGCCGCGAGAACAGCAACACCAACGCGTTGCGCAGCGCGGCGTTGTGGTATTTCACGGCCGCTTCGGCTTCGGGGTTCGACACCTTCAGCGTCACGTCGGCCTTCAGATACATCATTCGGCCCGTCTTCGTGATGCCGTAGTTGGTGACGAACGCCGGCTGCAGCGTCACGTACTTCACCCCGCCGGCACCGCCGCCGCCTTCTTCACTCTCTGCTCCGGCCGTCGCCGCGCACGCCGCGATCAGCCAAATGGTCAGTGCCTGCAATAGACGCATCGACATCGGATCGTTCGCCTGTTCCATTTGATCGATGAACCGTTCCGGTCGAATCGAGAACAGTTCCGTTCGATCGAAGAATAGTTGACGCGCCGGCACCGGCCAGTACCCTGCAAAACCTCCTTCCCCCGTGGTGACGTCGATGAAAGCCGTTCTATGCCGCGCGTTCGGTCCGCCGGAATCGCTGACGCTCGAAGAAGTCGCCGAACCGGTCGCCGGGGACGACGACGTTCTCGTCGACGTCCGTGCGGCCGCGCTGAATTTCCCCGATGTGTTGATGATCGAGGGCAA